>PGXB01000003.1 GCA_002838945.1 candidate division Zixibacteria bacterium HGW-Zixibacteria-1 | reverse complement strand
GACGGCCCATTTCTCCTTCTCGCTGCTTCCCTTCGAACAGGATGCCGCGGAAACATGCTTTAATAACATGATGGATTGGCTGGCGGTCCAGCCGTTCATTCATGCCGGAAAGATTAATGCCGGCGGTGTTCCCAAAGTGAATATCCAGCAGCTCAGGGATATTACCAACGATCTTCACGAGAAGAAGAAACTCGGACTTCTGCGAAGCGTCGCGGATGGCGAGTAATAATTTATAGATTGAAGTTATCCGGCCGGGAATCAGAAATGATTCCCGGCTTTCTTTTTGTAATTGCTTATCGGTATCTTTCTTTCAACTGATTAAGAAGATCATTTTCGGGGAATCGTTTCGAGGCGATACTCATCAATTCTTTTGCGCGGGCAGTTTCCCCGGTCATGCTGTAGGCGTTGATCAGGTTTATATAGGCTTCGACCAGACTGGAATCCAGATCTATGGCCTGTCGGCTCATGATTATCGACTCCGGAATACGGTCCTGAATACCATATATATATCCGAGTTGATAGGCCGCCCTGGCTTTGATTCGAAGCGGCGCCGCTTCCCGGAAACGGCTGTAATTGAAATTAAGGTCATCTGTCTCGACAGCCCGGTCGGGCAGCTTCAAGGCTTCGGTTAATATTTCTTCAGCCCGGTTATACATTTTCCAATCCGAATAGATCAGACCGGCGTTCAAATATACGCGGGCGTCATCGGGCGCAGACTCCACGGCTCGCCGCAAAATCTCCTCAAAGGCCGGTCTGTTGTCGATGGCATGGTATATCCGCATCAGCATGATATATGCATCCGCAAAGTATGGTTTCATAACCTGCGCAGTTCGCGCCATTTCCTCGGCCCGGTCGTAATCCCCTTCAAGGTAATAGATCGAGGCCATGTTGATATAGGCCCGCGGATTATCCGGGGAATTCTTCATCTCCTGCATAAAATAAAACTTGGCTGAATCCCCCTGTCCCAGCCTGAGAAAAACCACGCCAAGGTTCAGGGAGGCATCGGGAAATCCGGGATTTTCATGAAGGGCCAGCCGGTAGTTTTCGGACGCCCGGTCGAGTTGGTTCTGGTACAAATAAAAGTTGGCTCGATTGAAGTATCCGCCGGCTATATCAGATTTATCGAGACCATATATGTTTGTCGCGGCGAGTAAATAGGCCGCACATCCCACCACAAAGGCAGGGATCAATTTTTTAAGAATCCTTCCGGATCCGGCTTTAAACGTTAAATATTCGACGCCGTAGGCCGCGAAAATAATTATATATGGTACCGCCGGCAGCCTGAAGCGGGCGTTTATAAAAAAGATCGCTATCAGGGCAAAATAGAGAATGATAAACAGCAGGATAAGCAGGCGCTCGCCATTCAGGAGATGATGCTGCATCATCAGCACTATGGAGAATACTGCCAGGGCAAATATAATGGCAAAATTCAGCGGATTAAATTTAAATATCGAAAAACCGCCTAAAAAGAGGTTCAGATTCCTGTTATTCGAAACCTCGGAACCATTGATGCAATAATACAGCTTCTTGATATACAGCTTTATGAGGTTGCCCGGATTTTCCATAATCCACTGTATGCCCTTATCAAACCAATAATCGGATATTTCGGAGGCGCGCATATTGCGGCCTGTTTCTGTCTCGGCCAGATAGTCGATATCCTTTATTTCCCAACTCCGGCCCAGCGGTGCCGGCATCGCCGCCGAAAGGCCGTCGGCCGCGGCATTGTTACCGATGTAAAAATTGACGCCGCCTGATGATGCTACCAGCACAAAATCATCGGCAACGATATAATTTCGTATCGTGACGGGCAGTATTATAAGAAAAGTTGCCAGGAGAAACAGCACTATTCGCTGCAGTGACGCCTTGAGCGGTCGGATGTCGACAAATATCCAGAGCATGTAAATCGGAATTAATGCAAGAATCAGCGGCCTTGTTATGGCGGCAACCCCGGTGATGATACCCACCCAGATATAGCCGCGATATTGTTTGCTGTCACCACTGACCATCAACAGCCATAGTGACAACTGAGCCAGCATTGTAAAGAAACTGTCAACCAGAAGTTCACTCTCGAAATAAACCGCGATTGGATATAAGGCATGAATCAATGCCGCGATAAGTCCCACTCTGGGCGAAAAAAGCCGGCCGGCAATCCGCCATGTCAGGAATACCGAAACCAGTCCCACCAGATGCCCGAAGATTCGGGCCGCCAGAAGTGAATGTCCAAAAATGGTATAGATGAAACCAAGGATATATATGTAAAAAGGCGCCCTGAAATAGACCTCGTCCCCCAGAATATGTCCCGAGGCGATGGCCTCCGCCCAGCGGTCATGAAAGAGTGAATCGACCAGCAGTTGTTCCCATTCGGGGCCGTAAAGATAACTGAGCAAAAATATCAGCCGGTAAATAAATCCCAGGACAAGTACGGCCAGGATAGGATGCTCTTTGAATATCTTTATAAAGCCTTTCATTCGCCTGAAGATAATCAACTTAATCAGCTTAGACAACAGATAGATTACATGCAACCGATTTCGCAAATGCATCATTTGTCATATATCTGCAAAGATTCTGATTACAATTGAATAAAGCTGTTCATAAATCATACGCGCCGAACTAATTATGTAACATATTGATAAACAATATGTTACATCGACAAGCTCAATCGCGGCTTGCAATCTGTTTCACCTTTTTTTCTCGATTTATTGAAAACCGCGGTGGGCATATCGGTTGCTCGATAGGTATTTGGTTTTATTTGAGGAGATCAAGATGTCTGTTTATTCGAAAATTATATCACTCTTCATATTCGGTATAATCCTGGCGGCTATCCCTTTTTCAGCCGTTCTCGGAGCGACCCTGTCGCCTTCCCTCGACGACATGCTTGAAAATTCCGCGGTTATGGACTCCATGGTTTCCATTATCGTTTTTGTCGATGGCGGGGCCGATGGCCGGGCGGCCAAGGCGGCTGCTATCGGCGAGACCACTCTTCGCGGGCGGCATGAGACAGTCGTAACCGGACTGAAGTCGGCGGGATACCGTGCCCTGCAAAATGTTAAGAGTGAAATTCATAGAATATTTCCCAATGCGGACATACAGGAATACTGGATTGCTCCGGCGCTCGTACTGGAGATTCCGGTTTCATTGATTCCAGCAATCGCGAATATCAATGGAGTGGAGACTATTATTGAAAACGCCGAAGTGGAATTGATTGAGCCGGTGGAATCGATTCCGGCGCCTGCCAAAACGGCCCAGATATATAATCATATTACTTCTTTGAATATCCCGGCTCTTTGGAATATCGGAATAACCGGCCGGGGGCGTTTGGTCTGCAGTTTCGACACCGGAGTCGAAGGCAGCCATCCCGCTCTTTCTTCAAAATGGCGGGGGAACACGGTTGCAAATTCGACTGCCTGGTTTGCGCCCACTTCAATCGACAGTATCCCTTTTGATAAAACCGGTCACGGGACGCACACTATGGGTCTGATGGTCGGCAGCGCCGGCGCCGACAGTTTTGGTGTTGCTCCGGCCGCCGAGTGGATCACCGCCGCCGTTATTGATCAGGGACAGGTGCTGAGCAAGACTATTTCGGATATTCTGGCGGCCTTCCAATGGGCGGCTGATCCGGACGGCAATCCTGCCACGGTCAGTGATATGCCCGATGTTATTCTCAATAGCTGGGGCATTCCGACGACTGTCCTGCCGGCATGTGACGCCACCTTTAATCAGGTCATGGATAATGTCGAAGCTGCCGGAATCGTAACTATCTTTGCCGCCGGAAATGAGGGCCCCACACCAAAGTCGCTTCGCCTGCCGGCCAACCGCGCCAGTTCGCCTCTGAATGCCTTTGCCGTCGGCGCCATCGACCAGACCACCAACGTCGTGGCCACTTTCTCCAGTCGGGGACCGTCAAGCTGTGATACCACCCAGATTAAGCCGGAAGTGGTCGCGCCCGGAGTTAATCTCTATTCATGCACCAAGGACGGCACATATACTCTCAAAACCGGAACCTCCATGGCGGCGCCGCTGATAGCCGGCATGGTGGCTTTGTTGAGGCAGTACAATCCCGATGCCACCGTGGCGGAGATTAAAAATGCCATTATTCAATCGGCCCGCGATCTGGGTACGCCCGGAGAAGACAATAATTATGGTTATGGCCTGCCCGATGCTTTCAAGGCGCTGTCTTTTATTCCCGCCCCGCCGGTTCCCGACGTTTATGTGTCCGGTAAAATTATCGGCGGTGACGGTATCGCCATGCCGGGTGAGACTTTTGACCTCTTCGTTCGCCTGGAGATTCCGGGCGGCAGCACCGACACCATGACCGCCTTTATTAGTACCGATGCCCCCGGTGTTCACATCCTGGATAATGAGGCTTTATTCTTCTTCAGCAATAAGTCAATTTATTCCGTCAATATATCACCTTTCGTCATAAAATTCGACAGTTCCCTGATACATGGGAGCGAGGTGAATTTCTCCCTCTATATGCAGTTACCTTACCAGCCCGATTTTGACACCCTTGCCCTTGGCCTGACGGTCGGGCATGAACCCAAAGGTAACATGTTCACGCATATGACATCATCGCTGGAACTGACCGTTTCAGATTTTGGTCAGTTCGGTTTCGGTCCCAATTCGATTTATCCCGCCGGCGGTGTCGGGCTGAAATTTCGGGGTTCGGAGAATCTGTTGTACGAAGCCGGGATTATAGTCGGGCGCAATTCGCTGCTGCTGTCTTCTTCGGTAAGAGACAGTTCCTGCCATGCCTATGTCTCGGACTTTGGGGCGCAGGAACAGTTGGCGACCGTGTATCCCGATTTTGACGGCGGATACAACAGCACCGCCCGGTTTACCGATAATGAATCATCCATACCGATTCCTGTAACCCTCAGTCAGTCAGTTTCCAGTTATGATGCGGCCGGCGATGATGGCTTTCTGATCGTCAAATATAACATTATTAACAACTCCAATGAAAATCTCAACGGCATCTATTTCGGTTTCCTGTGCGATGTTGACCTAAGTGAAGCCGGTGATATGACCGCCATCACGGATGACAACAGTCTTATTTATCAGTCAGGCGATAATGTTTTGGCCGGGATACAGCCTTTGACCGGATTTAACGGTCTGCGGACAATAGCCAATACCGGCGGTAAAAAAGGCCTTACCGAAGCTGAAAAGTACAATTACATAAGTTATAAGGGAATCGATGCCGACCGGGATATCCCCGGCGATTACATGACCCTGGTATCGTTCGGCCCATTCAACCTGGCGCCGGGAGCATCCAGAGAGATCGCTTTCGCGCTGGTCATGGGGGAAAGCCTGGGTGAACTTCAAGCCTATGCTTTCAGAGCCAAAGAAAAATATAACATTATGACCGATATTATCATTCAGAACCGGATTCTTCCCAGAGATTTCACCCTGCATCAGAATTACCCCAATCCTTTCAATCCTGTTACAGGCATAAGATTCGATATCGACCGAGCCACGCAGGTTGAATTGAGCGTATTTAATACCCTGGGCCAGAAAGTGATCACTCTTTTCGATGACCATGCCGCAGCCGGTTCTTATGAAGTCGTCTGGGACGGTACTAATAGAACTGGACAAGAAGTGGCCTCAGGCTTATATTTCTATAAGCTGACTACTGCCGAATCCTCTGAAACCAGAAAAATGCTCCTTGTGAAATAATGACAATCGATGTCCGGCAGGTTAGGAACATGAAAATTACTTTCCAATACAAAATATTCTTTGCCCTGGCGGTATCAATCCTTGTGTTGGGGAATAGTGCATCGCCGGCGGTGCTATCCGATGATGCCCGCCGGAAAATGGAAGATTCCGGACAGTTTGAGAATTATGCCGAGCTTTTAATTGAATCCAAAATCGACGGGGTCAATGCCCCTGTTACAGCCAAAACTTCGTCCACATTGTCATCCTCCACCGACAACGTCGATACTCTGACGGTTCTGGTCCTGCTGGTTGACTTCAGCGACAAGCCTTATACCGGAGACAAGGTTGCCGCCGAGGCCGCCAATTTCGAAGACATTTTGTTTTCAACCGGCGGCGTTAATCCGACCGGCTCGATGACCGAATATTATCTGGAAAACTCTTACGGGAAATTCCTGATAAAGGGCGATGTCCGCGGCTGGTACCGTATGCCCCAGCTTTATTCCTATTATGTCAATGAGCAGGGTGGTATCGGCACGATCTTTCCGCATAATTCCCGTGGGTTGACTTATGATGCAATCGATATCGCTGACCAGCTCGGAGTCGATTTTTCAATTTATGATACTTATGGCAATAACGGGCCCGACGGCGAAATCGACGGACTGCTGATTGTCCATGCCGGACCCGGCGGCGAGCGCACCGGTGACCTCAGTGATATGTATTCTCACAAGTGGGATCTTGGTACATTTTATCAATATCTCGATGGAATTCTCGTGGATAATTATACCATCCAGCCGGAAGAATATGTTTTATCCACGGTGACGTCAATAATCTCACCGATCGGCGTTTTCTGCCATGAATTCGGGCATGTCATTGGTCTGCCTGATCTTTATGATGTGGATTATGACCCGGCTTCATCATCGGGCATAGGCAATTGGTCGCTGATGGCGACCGGAATTTATCTGGGCGATTCGAAAAAACCGGCCCATCTGGATGCCTGGTGCAAGGCTCATGCGGGATTTCTGGACCCGATCGAAGTCTATGAAAATATGATAGATGTGGAATTCCCGCGGGTTGAAACGGAGCCGGTTGTTTATCGGCTGTGGAAGAATGGTACCTACGGACTGGAATATTTCCTTGTCGAAAACAGGGGAAAGATCGGATTCGATACGCTGCTTCCGGGTGAGGGCCTGATTATTTACCATGTCGATGACGGCGCCACTTATAATAATATCAATGTTTATCGGTACCATGTAGCCGTTGAGCAGGCCGATGGGCTCTTCCAGCTGGAATATGCAAATAACAATAAAGGCGACGCCGGCGATCCCTGGCCCGGTTTGTCCGATAAAAGATCATTCGACGATCTGTCATTGCCCAACAGCAAGGGCTACGGAAATGTTGTGACCCGGACCTCGGTCTGGAATATCTCCGAACCCGGCCCTCTTATGACGGCGAATCTTGATATTGAATGGTCCCGTTGCAATATGGGGCTTGATTATTGCACCTTCATGGATGAAAACGGCAATGGATATCTGGAGGCGGGGGAGAGGATCGAGGCCTATTTCGGTATTATGAATTACTGGGTGGATGCGCTTGACGTTTCCATCGAAATGACATCGAAAATCCCCGGCATAGTATTCAGCGTCCCAACCATAGAAATAGGGGTAATGCCGGGTGACGGATGTCTGGTTGATAATTTAAGCAATCCGATCATCTTTTATCTGCCGGATACACTTACTCCGGTCTATGATTCATTTTTTATCTCAATCGAAGCCAACGGCGGGGCCTTCACGGCGCTGTTTGGGATTGAACAACGGGTCGGAAGACCGCAAATTTTGATTGTTGATGACGACCGTGGGGCGGCCTATGACAGCCTCTATGTCAATGATCTTTACCGGAAGTTGATCCCGGCCGAAGTTTGGCACAAGGACTCGCAGGGATCCCCATCCGTAGCTGAACTCAGTCGATTCAACATGGTTTTCTGGTTTACCGGCGACACCTGCTTTACCGGTCAGAACTATTTGTCATCATCAGATATCAGTAATATCAGTCAGTATCTCGATAACGGCGGCAACCTGTTCCTGAACGGGCAGGGTTTGTCAAGGCAACTGCAGACACAAAATCCTGGTTTCCTGGCCGATTTTCTGCATGCCGAGTATGCCGGGCCGCTTTTTTCACCATATCTTGATGGAATCGCGGGATCGCCGATCGGCAATGAGCTGGCGCTTCGGTTTATAAGCTCGTCAAATATGCAATATCTGTGGGGGGACAAAATTATTCCTCTTAATGGAGCCGTTCCCGCTTTTAGCTATAAATTCTATCCCGACGGATACACCGGCTTGAGTTTTTCGGACAGATATCGACTTGTCTTTCTGGATTTTTGCTATGAGTCCATTGATAATAATTCCTCCAAATATGACAAGCGCGACACTTTGCTTTTTAATATTCTCAATTTCTTCGGGGATATTATGACCGAAGTGGCCGACGATACCGAGTATAATTTACTGCCGGAAGTTTTTTCGCTCGAACAAAATTTCCCCAATCCTTTTAATCCGGCCACTCAAATAAAATATACCTTGAAAAATACGCCGGGTGAGTCGACGGCGCAAATCAAGCTTCAAATCTTCAATATACTCGGCCAAGAAATCCGAACGCTGGTCGATGAGAAACAGCCCCCCGGATCCTACACGGTCGAGTGGGATGGTCTGGATAGTCAGGGCCGCCGGGCCGGAAGCGGGCTCTATTTCTATCGCCTTAAACGGGGTCATGAGTCAATATCGAAAAAAATGATTCTTCTCAAATAAAACCACGATTCAATCAGCCCAAAGAAGAATCGTTGGGCCGCCTGTCACAGGCGGCCTTTCTTTATCTCAAAAGTTACATTGACACCGACGGCCAAACCGGTTAGATTCTTTGTTTTAGAGGAGAATATAACAAATGACGGCGCGCTTTATTTTGGGGCAATATCGACCCTCCGATTCCTTCGGCCACAGGCTGGATCCAAGGGGAAAAATTCTTTTCGCCGTCTTTTTGATGACCCTGTCTATTTTTACATCGTCGGCGTTCTTTTATCTTACTGTCATGACAGGCATAATTTTACTATTAATGATCTCAAGTATTCCTTTAAGTGTTATTGTGAAGAACGGCCGCCCTTTTGTTATCCTGGTTGCTTTTACCGCAGCCTATCATCTTATTTTTTCGGCGCGAGATACCAGGACCGTTGTTGATCTGCTGGGGATTCGCCTGACCGAAGGGGGCCTTTATATGGCGGCCTCCTTTTCTTTGAGACTTCTGGTGTTTGTCGGGGTGGCTTTCTTTGTATCGCTGACGACACTTCCGTCGGATATGGCCGAGGCGCTGGTCGGCTGGATGAAGCCGCTCAATAAAATCGGTGTTCCGGTGACCGATATCGGATTAATTGTCTTTATTGCCATGAAGTTCATTCCAGTGCTGGCCGAAGAGTTCGACACTATTCGCAAGGCGCAAATTGTCCGGGGTGTTGATTTTTCCGGCGGCCTGATAAAAAAAACCAGGAAGATGGTTTTCCTGCTGATTCCCGTTTTTCAGTCGGCCATAAGACGGGCCGATGATCTTGCCGTGGCCATCGAATCCCGCGGTTATATCAGCGGGGTGGAAAGAAGCCGCTATAATAAATTTCATTGGCGATTGCCGGACCTTTACTTCATTTGTTCGGGGACGGCTGCCGTAATAGCCTTATATGTAATTACCGGAGCATAAGATTTGGCGCTTAAAAATATCAGGCTTGATATCGAATATGACGGAACCGATTACTCCGGCTGGCAGGTGCAGAATAATGCCGTCACAATCCAGGGTAAAATCGAAGAGGCCATTGAAAAGGTAACCGGGCAAAAGGCCGCGCTGCACGCGGCCGGGCGAACCGATGCCGGTGTCCATGCCCTTGGCCAGGTGGCTAATTTCCGGATCGATCATTACCTCCCGCCGGAAAAATACCGCGATGCCATCAATTATTATCTGCCGGAGACGATTTTAATCACCGGCTCGACCGAAGTCCCCGATGATTTTCACGCCCGCAAATCGGCCAGATCGCGGCATTACCGGTATATGATAGGACTCCAGAAATCAGCCTTGTATTTTAATCACCGCTGGGAATATCCTTTTCCGCTGAACATGGACCGGATGAATGAAGTGGCCGACTTTATAAAAGGGGTCCACGATTTCTCGGCCTTTTGTGTCGTTTCATCGCAAAAAGAAAATAATGATTGTGAGATCAAATACAGCGAATGGAGAATGGCCGGTTCTCTTCTTATCTATGAGATTGTTGCCAACCGCTTTCTGCATTCAATGGTCCGCTCGCTGGTCGGCTCGATGGTTGAGGCCGGGCGCGAGGGCGAGAAGGATTACTTGACTTTGAATCAGTTTAAAGATATTTTGAAGTCCTGCGACCACACTCTGATAAAAAATGTTGCCCCTGCCAGAGGGCTTTATCTGGTCGCTGTTGAGTATTAAAAAAAGAGGTGTTTTAATGAAGATATTTATTGATACGGCAAATCTGGAAGAAATCAAAAAGGCCGAGGCGATGGGTATTCTGGATGGAGTCACCACCAACCCGAGCCTTCTGGCCAAAGAAAATATGCCCTTCAGGGAACTCCTGGCCGAAATTTGCAGGATTGTTGACGGTCCGATTTCTGCGGAAGTGGTCGCACTTGATGCCGCCGGGATGTTGAAGGAAGCCGAAGCACTGGCCCAAATAGGAAAAAATATTACTATTAAAGTTCCCTGCACGACCCAGGGACTGGTTGCCATAAAAGCCTTGTCCGAAAAAGGCATCATGACCAATGCCACGCTCTGTTTCTCACCGATGCAGGCACTCTTGGTGGCAAAGGCAGGGGCGACGTTTGTGTCGCCGTTCGTCGGCCGGCTTGATGATGTCTCCACGCCCGGGATGGAGTTGATCAGCCAGATTGTGACCATTTATGGCAACTATGGTTATGACACCGAGGTGCTGGTGGCTTCGATCAGGAACCCGATGCATGTTGTCGATGCCGCCCTTATGGGGGCCGATGTTGCGACCATTCCATTCAAGGTTATTGATCAATTGATGAAACACCCGTTGACCGATATTGGCCTTCAGAAATTCCTGGCCGATTGGGAAAAGGTTAAGAAGTAATGATTGCCCGCTATACTCTCCCCGAAATGGGGGCGCTTTGGTCGGATGAAGCCAAATACCGACATTGGCTTATGGTAGAAATTGCGGTATGCAGGGCTATGGCCGAAATGGGCATGATTCCGCAAAAGGCCTTGAAGAATATTATTAAAAAGGCTGACTTCAATATTGATCGGATAAATGAAGTCGAAGCCGTCACCAATCATGATGTCATTGCCTTTCTAACCTCAGTCTCCGAATTTGTCGGCCCGGATGCTAAATATATCCATTATGGCATGACGTCATCCGATATGCTCGATACCGCCCTTTCGTTGCAGATGAAACTGGCGGCCCTCCTGATCGATAAAAAACTGGTGACCGCTCTGGCGAAAATCAAAAAACTGGCCATGAAATATAAAATGACGCCGATCATCGGGCGCACGCATGGAGTCGCCGCCGAACCGACCACCCTTGGCCTGAAGTTTTCGGTGTGGTACACCGAACTGGAGCGGGGGAGAGAGCGATTTAAAGTTGCCGCCGAGAATGCCGCCGTGGGGGCGATCTCGGGCGCGGTCGGCAATTTTGCCAATATCGATCCGCGCATCGAGGCCCGTGTTTGCAAGCTGCTGGGTTTGCAGGTGGATAAGGTTTCGACGCAGGTTATCCAGCGCGATCGCCACGCCGAATATATTACCGCCATGGCCATTCTGATGTCTTCGGTGGAAAAATTCGGGACCGAAATCAGAAATTTGCATCGGACCGAAATCGGTGAAATCCAGGAAGGATTCGCCAAAGGGCAAAAAGGTTCATCGGCGATGCCGCACAAGAAAAACCCGATCACGTCCGAAAGATTATCGGGCATTGCGCGGCTTATCCGCGGCTATTCGATAACGGCGATGGAAAATGTTCCCCTCTGGCACGAGCGCGATATCGCCCACAGTTCGGCCGAGAGAGTAATAATACCGGATAGCACCATTCTGACCGATTACGGATTGAAACTTCTTAATGATATTCTGGACCGTCTGGCCATAAACCCGAAAAGAATGATGGAAAACATTAATATTTATGGCGGCATTGTCTTTTCGCAAAGGCTGCTGCTTAAATTAACCGACGCTCTGGGCGACCGCGATAAGGCCTATCGCATGGTCCAGCGCGCCGCTATGGAAGCTTATCAGGGTGGTCCCGGATTTAAGGAACTGGTCATGAAGGATAAGGACATTACAAGTATTCTATCTGCAAAAGAAATCGAAGAATCATTCGAACTTGATTATTATTTTAAAAACGTGGATAAAATTTTCAAGCGGGTATTTGGCAAATGATAGCGGCTCCGGGAATCAAATTCATCCTGATCGGCTTTGTCCTGGCCATTGCCTGCAGCCTCTGGTCGGCTTACCGGGATTCGCTGGGATTTTCCGTTGCCGGGGCCATTTTGGCGGTTTTGGCTCTGTTTCTTGTGTATTTCTACCGGAATCCGGTCAGGGTCATCCCGGCGGAGCCGGGACTGATATTATCTTCCGCTGATGGCCGCGTGTTATCGATTGAGGAGATAAAAAATGATTATATAGGAGGTTCCGGCAAAAAAGTATCGATTTTTATGTCGGTCATGGACCCGCATTTAAATCGAATTCCCGTAGCCGGCCGTCTGGATTACGTTAAATATATACCGGGTAAATTTCTTAAGGCTTTTCTCGATAAGGCCTCGGAGGAAAATGAGCATACCGAAATCGGCCTTGAATTCGAGGGCGGAAGGATCATTTTCAAGCAAATCGCAGGCATTCTGGCCCGGAGAATAGAATGCCCGGTCAAACCCGGTCAAAAAGTTACAGCCGGCGAAATATATGGTATGATTCATTTCGGCTCACGGGCCGAGATATTTCTTCCGAATAATATTGAAGTGGGAGTGAAAACGGGAGACAGGGTAAAAGCAGGTGTTTCCATAATCGGCCGACTAAAGAGTTGAACATTATGTGGGATTATATATGCAAGTAAGCAGTTTTAAGGGAGTTGTTCCCAGTACATTTACCATGGGCAATGCCGTCTGTGGTTTTCTGGCGATATTATCGGTTTTTGAGGGCGAAGTTACAACCGCCTGCTGGCTGATTGTGCTGGCCGGCTTCCTCGATATCCTTGATGGCAAAATCGCCCGTCTTTCGGGGACCGTCTCCGATTTTGGTGTCGAGCTGGATTCACTGGCCGACTTTCTCTCGTTCGGTGTCGCTCCCGCCGTTATCATGTATGTCGTCAAACTTAGTTCTATGGGCAAATGGGGCTGGGCTATCAGCATTGTATATATAATGGCGGCCAGTTACCGGCTGGCGCGATTTAATCTGCTGGCCCAGACTGATGAAAAAAAGGAGTTCCTGGGATTGCCGACGCCGGGCGCGGCGATGCTGCTGGTCGGATATGTTATTTTCAGTTATCATCTCTGGGGGCAACTCGAATACAGCCAGTATCTGGTTTCAATGGTGATTCTGGTCGCGGCCCTGATGGTCTCACAAATTGAATATGACGCCATGCCGGACAATTTTAACAACCGCAAAAATCGCATAAAGCTGCTTTTTATGATTGGCGCGGCCCTGGCGGCACTTATACAGCCAAGACTTTTATTATTTCCTATCTTTGCTGTTTATATTATAATTGGTCTTGTTAGGGAAATGTATCGGTTTTTTTATCTCGGTGTCGGGCTGGTACGAAAACACCAGTCTCGTGATAACCGAAAGCTGGAGAACGGTGATGAGCAATAGAAAAGCAGTTGTTTATGTTCGGCTAAAAGACGGTGTTCTTGATCCGCAGGGAGTAACAATTCAGCGCGCGATTTCGAACATGGGTTATGATATGGTCAAGTCGGTTCGTTCCGGGCGTTTTTTTGAACTGGAAGTCGAGGCCGGCGATGGCAAAATCGAAAATAAAATTGAGGAAATCTGCGGCAAGCTTCTGGCCAATCCGGTCATAGAGAATTATCAAGTGGAGTTTGAAAAATGAAATTCGGCGTCGTGACTTTCCCGGGCTCAAATTGCGATTATGATGCCTATTCGGCCGCCCGGCTGATCGGTGAGGATGTTGAATTTCTGTGGCATCAGTCCGACGACCTGAACGGGTCCGATGTGATCATTCTCCCCGGAGGATTTTCATACGGCGATTATCTCAGGTCGGGGGCGATTGCGCGCTTCTCGCCGATTATGAAATCGGTCATGAAGTTCGCGCAGGAAGGCGGATTGGTTATCGGTATTTGCAACGGCTTTCAGGTCCTGGTCGAATCGGGTCTTTTGCCGGGGGCTCTGATGCGCAACGAGCATCTGCGGTTTTCCTGCAAATTCGTATATCTCAGGGTCGAACATACGGCCGGTCCTTTTACCAATGAATGCCGGCCCGGCGAAATATTGAAGATCCCGATTGCGCATAAGGATGGAAATTATTATAATTTCCAGGGCGATCTTGAGAAACTGAAAGCAAACAATCAGATTTTATTTCGATATTGCGACAAGGATGGCAATATTAACCCCGAAAGTAATCCGAATGGTTCGATGTATAATATCGGCGGGATCACCAACGAAAAAGGAAATGTTGTGGGAATGATGCCTCACCCCGAACGGGCTGTCGAGGATATCCTGGGCTCCTCGGACGGGCTGAAAATTTTCCTTTCAATGAGAAAATATATCATGGAAAGGGTTGGAGTTGAAAAACCGTGAAATAACCTTTATCATAGTCGCCCTGCTGCTGGGAGCCATTCTTGGCGGGTTCGTGGGCGAAGTTATCGGGTCCTTTCTCCCTCCCGGCGCCGCCAAGACGCTGTTCTCAAAATCCCTGCGAATCGGTTTTGAGCCGACTCGGGTAGAGTTGTATTCCATATCTTTTACAGTGGGATTGATGTTCAAAATAAACTTTATGTCTGTTTTGGGCGTATTATTGGTTATAATATACTTTAGATGGTGGTATATTTAGGAAAACATTTAGCGGGGAGATAAAGTATGTTCGGCATGGGACCGTGGGAATTGGCGCTGATATTCCTGGTGATTTTGTTGCTTTTCGGTGCCAAAAGATTGCCCGATATTGCTCAGGGTCTGGGCAAGGGTATTCGCGAATTCAAAAGCGCGTTAAAGGATACCCAGAGCGAAATTAAATCCGGTACGAAAGAAGCTGACAAGAAAGAAAACAATTCCGGCGAAAAGAAAGATGGCTAGATTTACAGAAGCAGATTTCAATAAAATTACCAAAGTCCTTGAACCCGAAAAGACCGGTTTCGACAAGGATCATTTTCGGATGAAAATCTCCAATAAATCGGAGAAGAGGGTTCTTGTACTTGAAATATTCCCGGAAATACTTCTGGGCACGTTCAGGGGAATGCTGGTGGTCGTTTACACGGGTAACTCCCACCTTCAAATTCACAATTGCTCCGGGTATGTCGTCTCCGAGGAATTGGGGGAAGTCACTTTTATCTGCGAGGCAAAGGACCTATTGTCGGGGCTGGTTGTGGAAAAAGGCGCTTCCTGCTCATTGTATGCCGGGATCGATCGCCAATTGATATCAAGCGATTTCACCCAGCTTGGTGTGGAAGTTATGCTTTCCGGCGTGGCTCTGTCTCTGGCCGAAGAAATCATCAATCCGGATAAGAAGGATTCGTGATCCTTCTTATACCGTCGTGGCTCTTTTGGGCGTAAAAGTTTCCAGGAAGCCGGCCAGGGCCGTCGATAATTCCCCCGCGTTTTGATATCTTTCGTTCGGCTCTTTCTTCAGGGCCTTATCGATTATCCTGTCAAAAATATACGGAATCGATTTATCAACGCTTGACGGGAGTTCCACTTCACCGTTGACAATATTATATATCAGCGAGGTCAAATTTTCACCCCGGAAAGGACGCCGGTGCAAAAGCATCTCATATAACATGACGCCAAGGCTGAAAATATCGCAGCGACGATCGACCATCTTGCCCTGTAACTGCTCCGGTGAAATGTAGTTCGGCGTTCCCATTGCGATACCGGTTCTGGTCATCGACGATGAATCGACACGGGCAATACCAAAATCCATGACCTTCACGCGATAATCACTGAGAACCATTATATTGGCCGGTTTAATATCGCGGTGAACGATACCCTGATTGTGGGCATAATCGAGGGCGGAACATATCTGGGTGATAATCTGGGCGATTATTCGATAATTGAATTTTGCCTTGCGCCGAATCATATCCTCCAGCGTCTGGCCTTCGAGAAATTCCATGGCGATGTACTGCAGCTTGCCTTCGTTGCCGACGTCGTAAATCGTTACGATGTTCGGATGCGAAAGCATACCGGCGGCGCGTGCCTCGCGTGACAGCCGCTCCTTGAGTTCGTTGTATTCTTCGGGATCGTTGACAAAATCCAGCCGGATTGTCTTCAGTGCGACATTTCTGTTAATGGCCGGATCGGTACCCTTGTAAACGGTACCCATAGCGCCTTTGCCGACCACACCGAGGACTTTATACCTTCCCAGGCTGTTAATCTGCCCGCTGTCGGTAAGAATTCCGTTGGAATCGTTTTCAATCTCCAAATTTTCGATCACCGGCGCGTGCTCGAACGGATGTTCTTCTTCAGCTTGATTGTATTTCGCGTCGGCCATATCATTTGCGACGGTTTCCACATCGGATCGTCCCGGTTGAGGTGTATCATATGCCTGAGTGGCGATTCCTTCGCTCTTTGAGACAGCCGCTGCCTGTGTCGGTGTATCGGCCATTTCATCCCTATGGCCCGGGCGTCCGTCTTTTCGCACGGCAGGAGCGGCTTTTTGTTCAGCTGATTTATGGTCCATTGAGCGGTTTAGGGCCTTTTCGGATAATTTCACCTTGGGAAGAGTGGTCGATTCGGCATCAGCTTTGAAACCGATTTGTATTCGTGACAATTTTGACAGAAAGTCATTATCCAGAAACGGCGCGATGAACAGCAATAAAATCATTTCCAATCCCAGGTATAACGAATGAGTCAGGATCTGGTACGAGTTGAAAAGGACGAAGTTGATATTGGCCAGCAAGAAAAGACTCGCAATCATGATTATCAAGCGATACATCATTGACACCCGTGGCAGAATAAATGCGAACAGTACACCAAGAGTGATAAGCAGCAAAGTGTCTCGGCCGGGTGAGGAGTCCAGGCGTTTGATAAAGTTGGAATTTACGATGTTCTCAATAACATTGGCGGTTTTCTCGGTCGAATGGAGATTATCGGCAATCGGAGTATTATAAAAATCTGAAATAAATTCCGAGGAAACCGAAATTATGGCAAGTTTTCCCTTGAGATTCGAGGCTTTGTAACTCTCACTAAGGACGTCGGCCGCGGAAACTTGCTGGAATGATTTTCCCGGTTTATTATAATTAATGAATAATTCGCCATGCTCATTGGTCGGGATCAGGGTGGTGCCGACTCTGATGCTTGTACCGCCGTCGATAACCATCGATGACGGCTCTATACTCTTGTAATTCGCCGCGGCCATGAGGGCGACCGATGGATAGTAATATCCTTCGTAATAAGCTATCAATGGCTGCCACCTGATTTTACGGTCTTTGTCGAAGACATTGTATTTGAAGCCCAGGCCGCCGGCATATTCACATATCGGATCGGGCGGAAGAAATATCTTGTGTGTCAGGAGGCTGGCGTTTTCATCCAATATGCCCAGGTCCGAGGTGACCTGCATGGCCGAATTATATAAATACTTGGGGGTTGATATCTTATTCTTCATGATTTCCGACGGGCTCAATTCATAAGGAACTACGACATTCTTTATCCATGACATCTGGCCGGCCAGAATTTCGGTATGTCCGGAAGTGTCCTCGTTAATATCGGGGGCAAAATACATATCCAGTAAAATGGTTTTCGGCTCACCGCTTCCCACTGCTGCGAGAAGGTCGGCGATTTTATCCCTGCCCCAGGGCCAGTCGCCGTAAGCATTCAGGGTCCTGTCATCGATGTCGATGAGAACAATATTTGTAGAAAAATTGTCCTCGCCCCTGAATGTATATAGCATATCCTGTATCTTCCACTCAAGCCTTACGAGAGGGGAGAAATTATTGGTAAAAAGGGCCACAACAAATAATGACACCAGAAAACAGAGTATATATGATGAGTACTTCTTAAGCATCGTTACTCCCTCAAGCTCCTACCGCCAGCCTTTCAATTAGAAAATCGGGGAGCTTTGCCTTTCGCATCTTTTCCTGTGTTTTAAGAATATCGTATTCTATCCGCCTGTAACATATTCCCTTGTTATCGGTGTCCACAATGACGTAACATGCGCGCGGATCATTGTCGCGTGGTTGTCCGACGGACCCAATATTGATTATATATCTGTACCCTTCGTTAAACTTCATCTCCGGTTTGAAATGCTGCGTAATCTGACCCTCACGGTCCTTTTCGAAGAAGGTCGGGCTGTGTGAATGTCCGACAAAACAAAAAGCCTGGGAAAAATTCTCAAAATGGATTCGGGATTGATCAATATTAAGAATATAGCGCCATTTTTCCGGCTCTGTCGGTGACGAATGAACCAGATAATAATCCAGAAAGACAGCTTCCATTTCAAAATCAGCCAGGATACTGATTGATTTTGATTTGAGCATGGTCTGGGTCCAGTTCATCGACGCCTTCGCCAGCTGATTGAAGTTCTCGGTCGATTCCAGTCCCATGGCGGCATAATCATGGTTGCCCAGCAATCTTATATCGCAATGTCTGTCGATCAGCTTGACGCATTCATTAGGATTGCATCCGTATCCGACAGCATCGCCGAGAAAATGAATTTTCTCCGCGCCCTGTTTTTCTATGTCGCGAAGGACCATTTCCAATGCTTCCAGGTTACCGTGAACGTCCGATATTAAAGCGATTTTCATTGGTTATCGTCCTTCTACAAAAGTATAGACAGATTTCCCAACCTGAATAAGATCTCCGTTTTTAAGGCTCTGGCGGCTGATCGGTTCGCCGTTTACCTTTGTTTTTCCCTTACGGCCCAGATTTACGATCGCATACTGCTCCTGTTCCTTGACGATCTTGGCCTGAATGCCCGACAGCATAAATCCCTTGGCATGAACATGAACGAATTTCGCCTTGCCGATGGTCGTGACATTTTGATCAATCTGGTACTCGGAAAAATCAGTATTCTCTTCGCCGAGCAAGACCGACCCGCCCATCTGCTGAACAAGTTCCTTCTCGTACTGGTCGCGTTTTATCAGTTCCTTATGTTTCTTGGTCTTCAAAACCATGGTTCCGTCAAGATGCGCGCCCGTATCTTCTCTCTGGACCTGACTCTGATATGTCAGAGTGTATTTGCCGATGGTAATATCATCGCCGTCGCGAAGAATTTCCTCGCCGACCTTGCGGTTATTGACAAAGGTCCCGTTTAAAGATTCATTATCGATAATAACGGCAGCGTTGTCATTGAACTCGATTTGTGCATGTTTTCGCGAGACTCCGCGGTTGTCCAGGACAATATCATTGTCGGGGGTGCGCCCGATGCTGATCCGCTTTTTTTCCGAGACCACCCTCTCAATTATCTTGTCCTCGTACTTGACTATAATCTCCGGCATACGGGACTCCTTTCAAGAACCTATAATTTCCTTATATAAAATATCAACCTTATAGACAAATAAAACTCAATATAATCTCTCAGCTTGCCATTGCATTTTGGCTTAATTATATTGTCGGCATGCAGATTGGAAACTTGACCATAAAGGGCCGGTTGTTTTTGGCGCCTCTGGCCGGTATTTCCAACCGCCCCTTCAGGTTGCTGGCCCGGCGATATGGCGCTTCCCTGACTTATACGGAAATGATTTCCGCCGACGCAATTTATATGAACCAGGAAAAAACGTTCAATATGATTGATATCGCCCCTGATGAACACCCGGTTGGCATTCAACTTTTTGGCTCCAAACCGGAATATATGGCGGCAGCCGTTAAAAAAGTGGCCGCCTTCAAGCCGGATTTAGTCGATCTTAACCTGGGTTGCCCGGTCAAAAAAGTGGTCAGGAAAAACGGAGGGGCCGCCATATTAAAGGATATTGGCCTCGCCGGAGAGCTGATGCGGGCCGCGGTAGAAAATTCCGCTATACCGGTAACCATAAAGATGAGAACAGGTTGGGATGCCATATCGGATGTATTTCTTGAGGTCGGGCAGATGGCCGAAAAAATCGGCGTCGCCGCGATAACCCTTCACCCCCGGAGCCGGTCCCAGAATTACGGTGATCAGCCCGACTGGTCAAAAATAAAACAGCTTAAATCTGCAATTAATATTCCGGTTATTGGAAACGGCGATGTTAATATTCCTCAGGATGCCGAGCGTATGTTCGAAGAGACCGGCTGCGATGCCATTATGATCGGGCGGGCCGCCATGCGGGACCCAACCATTTTCGGCCGCATCAATAAATATCTTGAAGAGAAAGAGTTATTGCCCGATCTGACCATCGAAGAAAAAATTGTCCTGGCCCTCGAACATTCGCGAATGCTGGTGGAGAAATTCGGCGAAAGACATGGCGCCATGATGATGCGCAAACATCTGGCCTGGTACTCCAAGGGTTTTCAGGGCGGCGCCGACTTGCGACGAATGCTGAAAACGGTGAACTCACTTCATGACATTAAAACTCTGTTTGATGATTATCTGGCCGGAAACATCGGCCGGGGGCCTTATGCCTGATGCCCTTCTCACCGGTTTATGCCGTCAAAAAAAGATTGAAACAATTGACCGGCCTTATTATATTTATTGAAATTTTGATTGAGCTATTTGCTGATGTGAAAGTTGTATAATTTTATTGAATAGAAAGGGAGATGTGATGGCCATAAAAGTCCTGACCGTTGCAGAACAAAAGGATGGTAAACTATCTAATATAAGCTTTGAACTGATTTCGGTCGCCAAAAAAGTCGGTGGTGAAATTATGACCGCCTGTTTGGGCGATGCCGCCGAAACTCTGGCCGGAACTCTGGTTTCGCATGGGGGAGGGAAGGTCCTGACCGTTTCGAACCCGGCCCTGAAATATTATAATGATGAAATCTACGCCAGGGTCATTACGGCCATGATAAAGAAATATCAGCCCCAGCTTGTCATCGGACCGGCGACTTTTTACGGCAAGGCTCTGCTGGCCCGCCTGGCGGCCCTCAATGACGGCGCCATGGCTTCGGATATAACAGCTATCAGGGCCGAAGGTGACGTCATCACTGTGACCCGTCCCGCTTACGGCGGCAATGTCATTGTTGATCTGGCCAAAAATGCGGACGGTAAGGCATTTTTTATCACCGTGCGTCCGAAGGTCTTTGAAGAATCAAAAGAGGGCGACGGAGAAGTTGTCGCCGAGACAATCGACGCCGGCCTGTTTCAGTCAAAAGTTACGGTAAAGGAGATGATCGCCGAAACCGGGACATCGGTTAATCTGAATGAGGCCGATATAATTGTCTCGGTCGGTCGCGGTATCCGCGGGCATGAAAATCTTCCAATAATAAAAAAGCTGGCCGATTCACTCGGCGCGGCCGTTGGCGCTTCACGCGCCATTGTCGATGCCGGATGGATAGAGTATCGCTACCAGGTGGGGCAGACCGGTAAGACAGTCAATCCCAAACTCTATTTTGCAGTCGGTATCTCAGGGGCAATACAGCATCTGGTCGGAATGCAAACCTCAAAGACAATCGTCGCTATCAACCGGGATAAGGATGCGCCGATCTTCAATATTGCCAGTTTCGGTATTGTCGGCGACTTGTTTGAGATTATTCCGGCTCTGACGGCAAAATTCGCCGCTAATAAATAAGATATTGTTTATGGACAAAAAAAAGCCGCCGGATTCGGCGGCTTTTTTATATGGCTCATTTTTTACTTGCCCAGAGTGCCGTCAAGGAAGTTGATCGAACTTGTAAGCAAATCCCTTGCGTATTTCATATTATGCATTCCGCGGCTGCGGTCGGCGGTCAGGTAGAGGTAATTATAAAGGGCCCCCGCCGAATCGGAATTAAAAATTACGGTATAGCTGGAGGGGGGGAGAAGCGTGGTCGAATCAAGAAGACCGGCTGTAAGCAATTTGGATTGCAAGGCCCGCAGTTGGAATAGATGCAGGACGTTTTGCCCGCCGACTATTCTGCTGTCGCTGTATTCATCTCCCGAATGACATCCCAAACGATTGCATTCCTCGACCAGCGCATTGCCGTTGCCGTCGCGAATATTCAAACTGTGACCGCCCAAAGTGAATCCCTGATCATAATCCTGATGACATCCAAGGCATCCCTGAATAACATTTTCATGACTGTTCGCATACGTGTACCCGGCATATTCATAGCCGCCGGCACCCATGAGCATATCCGCTTCCTGCGCCGCATGCCGCACTTTCCTCAGCCAGTTGTCATCAATGAGGATACCAACCGCAACCTGATTAATTACATTATAGGTCAGGCGATGGCAGCGGGCACAGATATTCGAGCGCCCGTTCGCCCCATAGCTGAAGACTTCCCCGGTCGCCAGTGTCACATCGCTGGTCGTCCTTAAAGAGAAATCCCAGGTTGAATCCGGTCCCTGGGCGGTATGCGGCCGGTGACAGGTATAACACCATAACTCAAAAGGATATCCGCTGGTATCGGGATTATTGCTGAGGGCAGAAACAAAACCATCCATGGTATGACATTGAGGACCGCAATATAATCCGGTCTGGCCGTAGAGAGTGTCATCGTAAAACATCGTATCGGAATGGCCGGAATGCTCCCATTGACGCAGGGCCGCCATGACCTCAAAGTTGTTATCCGAGTGACAGTACTCCACACAACTGCTGTCCCTGACAATCAGGGTGATCGTGGTGCTGTCCCTGATCTCGTTCGTTACCAGCTCATCACAGCCGGGCATGATCCCGATAGCGGCAATCCCTGCCGCAAAGGCAATAAATATCAGCGCTTTTAATCTTTTCATATCCTGCTTTCCCCGTATTTGTCGTTTGATCTATAAGAAACGCCCTCAGCCATGTTTTGTCAAATCCTTTTACCCCGGGCCGTTGTATATGGACCAAAATAAGTGTCAGAAGAATAAATTTGACGGTAATGGTTTGGTCGGCGTCTGTAGAATATGAGGAGTTTTGCAATCAGGCTCGAGATGCGGCGATTTATGGAACCGGCCTGATGTTAAATTGTTAAAGGAATTGAGGATATAATATTTTGCATTTATACTTGACTTTGCTCAAAAATATGATATTTTTCGGGTTTTGGAGGTGTCGCGTAGAGAAAGAAAGATAAAGATAAAGTGAACTTTATACTATAATTTTTGAATGAATTTTAGTTTTATTAGTAGCCATGCTTGCCCAAGCTTAAGGCTATTTTTTTTAGGAGCGGGATGTGAAAAAAATATTGATTATTGCCTTTATTTTGACTTTGCCGGCATCCTTATCGGCCCTGATAATGATGTCGTTTGACGAGCCCAATGTTCTCCGGGGATTATCTCATAATTCCATAACAGACATCGTCGAGCACAATGGCGCGGTCTGGATGTCGACCGGGGCGGGATTGTCCTTTCTCTATTTTGACTCCACCTTCTGGAACCAGTATGACAGTTCCAACGGATTAACCAGCGATGCCGTCTCAGCTATGTATTCGGCCGGAGAAACGCTGTGGGTGGCCGGCAATTATTTTGATTCTGTCGGCAATGATGAATATACTATTGCCGATGGTTTGTTTTATACCTCTGATGATGGCCAAACCTGGGATACTTTAAAACCGGAAAATACCAAAGGGGTTTATAAAGTCCTTTATGATATTACCGGTATAGACAACCTGATATTTTGCGCTTCCTGGATCGGTGGCCTGATAGGAAGTTTCGACGGGGGGCAAACGTGGAAGAATATATACTTCAGCGCCAATGATTCCATTACTGCGACCAGTCCCAGCTACCTTGTGGAAGACACTGCTATCTGGTCGAACATGTATTTCTCGGCGGCTGCGGATACGACGCATCGGGATACATTGATTTTATGGGCCGGCTCAGTAGCCGGGCTGCGGCGCTTTGTTTACAGCGCCGCCTATTTAAAACCAAATTCCCGATATATCCTTGACTATGTAGCCGGCGATAGTTTTGTATATGTCTGCGGCGACCGCGGTCTGACCCGTATCGCTTTTGACAGCACCGAAGCCGATACCCTGGCGACCTTCTTCCACTCATCATTTGAATCCGACGGACTCCCGGGTCCGACGGTGACCACCGCTTATGAATTCGGCGGCATGCTGTTTGTGGGAACGGCCGACACCATTGATGGCAACGGCACCGGAGTGGCTGTTTCCGATGATGACGGCATATCATTCAGCGCCGGTTTAGCCGGTCTGGAGGATGTTGTCGGCCCCGGAAAATATGCGGTGGAATTTGTATCCGTCGGAAGCCATCTGTTCATGGCGGCTCTTGAGGCGGGATTATATGTCTCATCAGATACCGGCGGCAACTGGCAGAAAATATATCTCGATCCCGCGGATTCAACATTGACCAACAGCAGGAATATTATTCACTCGGTCGCGGCCGATTCCAATAATCTTTGGATCGGCACCGATTCCGGGGTGGTTCTGGCTTATATCAGCGACTTGGGCACGGTTGATTCGACCAAGTATTCTGTTTTCGATGATGCCGCCAACAGCGGCGCCCGCAGCCATAAGGTGGCAGTGCAAAAAATCGGGCCTTCGTCGGATGTCGTCGATTCGACCATCATCTGGTCGCTCAATCACCCTCTGGATACTTCTGTCGGCGATTATACAGTGTTTTATTCCAATGACAATGGGACCACCTGGAAAACAGATAATCTGAATCTGGTGGGGACCAAATATAATGATATCGCTTTCATAAATCATTTAATTTATCTGGTTGGAAAAAATGTCTTTAATCAGTCGCCCAACCGTATTTTCTGGTATCCTACACCCGGCTCGCTCATAAAAGACAGCCAGGTGGGGACCATTACGTTTTCGGGCCTTGACCTGACATCTATATATATCAGGAGTGATACTATTTTCCTTGGTTCGGAAAATGGTTTCGCCATTTCTCCTCCGGGCGGGGGCGCCAATATTGTCTGGCGCATCTATCGGGCCAATTTGAATCCGACCGCCTTTGATAAGGTCAACACTTACACGATTCCATACTTATCGGGAAATTTTGTCAATGTCCTGGATGTTCAGCCATTGAATAACGGCCAGAGTCGAATCTGGGCCTCAACCCGGCCGGCCGCTGCCGGCCAAACCAGTGCCATTTCCACTTCGACCGTCAATGGTCTTAACTGGAACATCTTGCTTGATGGCACGGAGATTTGGAATTTCGCATTCAATGGCCCCGAAGTCTTCGCGGCCACTTCCAATGGCCTCCAATATTCTCCCGACACCGGCTATACCTGGCAGACGATTACCATCGATGGCGTTCTGGCTCCACCGGCTTCTCCTGCTGGTCCAGACACAGCGGCAAATTTGGTTCCCTTTTCTTTGGATTCCAACACTTTCGTAACCGCTGTGACCATTATAGGCGATACACTCTGGGTGGGAACACTTGAAAATGGCGCCGCCCGCATTGCCCTGGCTGATTTCGGCACCGATAACTGGGAAATATTCCGATTCTATGATGATCGGCAGGATGTCTATGCCTATCCGGTTCCCTTTTCAATGAATGGGAATGAATATTTGTACTTTCATTATCCGGTCAAGAAGGAAGGTTATGTAACCATCAAGGTCTTTGATTTTAATATGGACCTGGTGGCAACTGCGATTGATAACCAATACCGAACGCCGGATATTTATTTTACCGATCGCTGGGACGGCCGGCTTGAAGCCGGGGGGCCGGTGGCGGTCGGCATTTACTATTTCAAGGTTTCAGTCTCATCGGGCGAAACATATTGGGGAAAACTGGCCATAATACCATAGGAAATATCGATATGAAAAAAATTGTACTTTTTATTTCGCTACTCATATTAATCGTACCGGCCGTGTCCAGGGCCGAGTCGCAGGGTGGTTTTGCCGGTTCCTTCCTTAATATGCCGGTCAACGCCCGGACAGCAGCCATGGGGGGCGCTTTTAACGCCGTTTCGAATGACGGAGCGGCAATGTTGTATAATCCGGCCGGACTCCAGACCATGACCGATAAGGTCTTCACCAGTTCCTATCGGGCCATGAAGCTCGATCGAATGCTCGGCTTTATTTCTTTTATTCTGCCCACTCATCGGGAATCATCGCTGGGTTTCAGCTGGGTTTATGCCGGATATGGTGATGTCGAAAGACGCAATATCAGCGGCCAGTTGACCGGCGAGACTATATCTGCCAATGAGCACGATTTCGCCGTGTCATTCGCCAAAAGATTTATGCCTTACCTGGCGGTTGGCACCAGGTTAAATTACTATACAAAAAATATGGCTGATCTCAGGGCCAGTTCGGTCGGAATTAATATCGGAAGTATATTATATATCGATTCCCTGTTCCGTTATGGCGAAATGGACAGCAAAGTCATCACGGATATTACCGCGGGTCTGGTCATAAAGAATTTTGCAGCTAAGTACCCATGGGAGTCAAAAGGTGTCGGACTTTCCGCCACTCAGACCGACAAATTTCCTCTTTCGGTCGGGATCGGATCCTCGTTCAAGGCCTTAAGAAGAAAACTGCTGGTTGCCTCCGACCTTGAGTTACAAGTCAAAACGGTTGAATGGGACGAGAGCACCGGGGACGGGACAGTAACCCAAAAGGAAACCTATACCGACAGTTATTTCCGGATCGGCGGCGAGTATAATGCCATCGATAATTTACTGCTCAGGGCCGGTTTGAATAACGGTGTCCTGACAGCCGGAGCCGGTTTTGTATTTAACTTCAATTTCGGCTCGCTGCAGTTCGATTACGCTTTCTCCGGAGACAAGGTAGATGAGGGTGAGGATCATGTTGTCACCCTCGGAATAAGATTCTAGTGTGGTATTTATGAAGAAAACAATTTTACTGGTAATGTTGCTGTCAATGATTTGCGCCGGGCAGGGCCGAGCCCAGGTTGGTCTGAAGTTGCTGACGGCCGAAGCCGGGGCCCGCGCCGTTGGTATGGGCGGCGCTTTCAGCGCCGTGCCCGCCGATCCATATTCGGCTGCTTATAATCCGGCGGCAACCTGGGGAATTAATACAGTCGAAGGTTCATTTGGCCATAATACATACTGGGAAAACATCCGAATTGAGACCGGATACATGAGTTTTTATAAGCGCGCCACTGTCGTCACGGCCGGTGTGCAATTCGCTTCGATAGACAATATCGAGGGCCGTATCGCACCGACCGAAGACTTTTATGAATTTGCGGCGCATGATGTGTCCATTAAAGTCGGGGCCGCTTTCGAATTGGAGCCGAAATATATTCTTGGTTTTTCGCTCGGCTGGATGTATGAGAAGATTGACGTCGATGCCGGGTCGGCCTTTAACTTCGATCTCGGCCTTCTCATGCAGCCTTCTCCGGATCTTAATATCGGGCTGGCGGTGCAGAATTTTGGCTCTACGATGAAGCTGAGAGACGAGTCCTATGACATACCGACCACATATCGGGGAGGCATATCCTACATTTACCATGATTTTATGCCTTCGCTCGATGTCGTCTTACTCGATAGTGATTACTATTTCCATTTTGGCGGCGAGTATAATTTAAATGATAAATTCTTCCTTCGGGCCGGTTATCGGGTCGGTTATGACACCAAGGATATTTCGGCCGGAGCCGGCTTTGTCCGGAGAAATTTCAGAATTGACTATGCTTATCTTCCGTTTAAAAGCGGATTGACAGATTCGCATCTTATCAATTTAACTTTTGAGATTTAGAAAGGAGCGGCATTTCAAAGATGGCTAAGTATAAGATTGCCTGGATGCCCGGCGATGGGGTCGGCGTCGATGTGATGGACGCGGCCAAGATTGTTCTCGACAAGATTGGACTTGATGCCGAATATATTCATGCTGACATCGGCTGGGACTTCTGGTGTAAGGAAGCCAATCCACTGCCGGATCGCACCATCACAATACTCAAAAACACCGACTGCGCCCTGTTTGGGGCCATTACTTCAAAACCTAAAGAGGAAGCGGAAGCCGAGTTGATTCCCGGGTTGCGGGGTAAGGGGCTGATCTATTCCTCGCCGATTGTCCGCCTTCGGCAGGAATTTAATTTGCGCACCAATCTGCGGCCATGCAAGGGTTACCCCGGCAATCCCTTGAATTATAAAGAAGGCATTGATATTGTCGTCTTTCGTGAAAACACCGAAGATCTTTACTCCGGCGTCGAATTTTTCCCGTTACCGGACGAGGTTCGGAATGTTATAAAAGCGCATAATCCCAAGATGAAGAAATTCGACAAGCATCCCGCGAACGAAGTCGCCGTTTCACTGCGAATTAATACCAAGACCGGCTGCCGCAATATCATAACCGATGCTTTCGAATATGCCAAAAAGACCGGTCGCAAAACGGTCACGGTGGTCGAAAAGCCCAATGTCATTCGCGAAACTTCCGGCTTGATGATTCGCACGGCGCGTGAAGTCGCCAAAAATTATCCCGGAATCCAGTTGTGGGAGACCAATATCGACGCCATGTGCATGTGGCTGATCAAAAACCCGCATGATTATTCGGTGCTGGCTACCTCTAACATGTTCGGCGATATTATCTCCGATCTTTGCGCCCAACTGGTTGGCGGGCTAGGCTTTGCTTCATCGGGCAATATTGGTGATGACTATGCCGTATTCGAGCCGACCCATGGTTCGGCGCCGAAATATGCCGGGCAATACAAGGTCAATCCGATGGCGATGCTCCTGACTGCCCGGATGATGCTGGAATATTTGAATGAAAATGAAAAGGCCGAGGCTGTCGAAAATGCTATCGCCGAGGTGATAAAAGAGGGTAAGGTAAGAACCTACGATATGGGCGGATCTTCATCCACGCTGGATGTCGCCAAAGCCGTAGCTTCGAAATTATAATTAAATATCCTTCGTTTGTTATATGTAGATAAAAAGGCCGGGCAAATGCGCCGGCCTTTGTTTTTTTGTAAGAATCATGTATCAAAAGGGAAATCTGGAGCGTCATTTATATGGGTTGATAAAATCGGGCAGAATGGCGATCAAAATGCCGGATAATATAGATGTGCATTTCTTTCAATAATTATACTTGACAGAATGTGGATATAACGCGATATTATTGTCAGGCAACGGGATTTTTAACCACGGATCAGGGAGGAGATAAAATATGAAAAGGTCATTTATTCTTTTGCTGGTGCTGTCGGTGGCCGCAAGCTTTGCCGTCGGCAATGCCTATGAATGTGGTGATCTGAACAATGACGGCAGCATCAATGTCCTGGATATTGTTTATCTGATTAATTATCTTTACAAAGGCGGACCTGCTCCGGCTTTTCCATATCTGGCCGATGTCAACGGTTCGCACACGATAAACATTCTCGATGTTACCGCTCTTATCGGGTACCTCTACCGCGGCGGTCCGGCACCGGCCTGTTCCACTGTCGTGGTTGATCCGATTATAGTCGTCGAAGGTCACTCGGGCTGTAAAAGCCCTACGCCGGAGAAAGCCGAACTGCTCACCCCTCCTGACCAGGATTGCATACAATACAGCTATGAAGGAACCACGGGTATTCTGTCCTTGGTGCATGTGAATGCCGGGTTCAACTGTTGCCCCGAGCAATTTCTTGCCGATATTACATTTGGCAATGACACCATTACCATTACCGAAAACGAAAGCTATGGAGAATGGGGCGCCTGTTTGTGTCTCTGCTTATTTGATGTCAGTTACTCGATTATCAATCTTCCTCCGGGTCAGTACACCATTAAAGTGATCGGCCTGGAATTATACGGGGATGATGAATATCTTGAGTTTACGGCCGATCTCGGGGCCGCTCCGGTCGGCGAATATTGCCTTACCAGGAATCATTATCCTTGGGGAGAAATGCTTTCGCCGGTGGGAACGATTATCGGTGAGCCGGTCTGCAAGAATTATCAACTTAAGATCGATACGACCTATGAAGATGATTGCATCATATATGATTATGACGGTGCCGGCACGCTTGATCTGACTCATGTCAATGATATGTTCAACTGCTGTCCTGAATCGCTTTATATTGTCGTAACTTTGACGGATAATGTGATCAGACTGAATGAGTACGAGACTGAAGGATTGTGCGACTGTATTTGTCTGTTCGACATGGATTATCAGATAATTAATCTGCTGCCCGCTGTTTACACCCTTATTGTTGATAATGTAAACTACTACAATGAGTACTCGGGCGGGCCGATAGAATTCGAGATTGATTTGACGGCCCCAACATCCGGTGTTTTCTGTGTTGACAGGCCGTATCTGCCTTGGGTCAAATAGTTCTTGTGGAGACAAAATAATAAATAGAAATGCCGGGACATCATGTCCCGGCATTTTGTTCAATTGGGAACTTATAAAGAAAGGAGATAATTTTATTACCAATCCAATTCGCCCAGCTCCGGAATACTTTGAGACAAATCATCAGCGATTTCTTCAAGCTCGTCAGCCATATCTTCAATTTCGTTGGCCTGTACTTCAAGCTTTTCCGCCTGAGCCTCGAGTTTTGCGGCTTCCTTTTCCAGTTCTCTTTCGAGGTCATCTGAATCGTAATCATCATCCAGAAGCTTGAATACGGAGCCTAATGCTTTAAGCCCGAGGCCGGCGCCCTTAACACCTATTTTGGCTCCCTGTATGCCGACTGATTCAGCCCGATCGACTAATACCAGTGTCTTAGCGTGGAACTTGCCCAAGAGCTTCTTCTGCTCGTCATTAGTTTTGATGCGTTTGCCGTTGACAAAAAGCTCATAATCCGCGGTAATTTCGACGACATCGGCGTCACGGTCATTTAGCGTGATAATTACCGTGCCATCTTCGACATCAATCTCATAATTGCCGTAAGCATGGCTTTCATATGAGTTGCAGTCATATTTCACTTTGGAGGAATGATTCTTATGTTCGTCATATCCCATGGCCGAGCCGACTGTAAAGACGATAAGAACCAATGTTAATACGAAATATCTCATATTGCTCTCCGGGTTTTGAAATTGCTACTCTTTACATGATTTGACGGAGAACCAAAATATAAGTTTCAGGAAATTGTTCGGCGGTTGTTAAAAAATTGCTTAAAGATAGACTGAATTGTTATAATTTCTTAAAGGATAATTGTGATTTTCGATCTGCGATTTAGATTAGTTGCCCAAGCGCCTCTTCGTCAATGACTTTGACGCCCAGCTTTTCGGCCTTTTCCAGTTTGCTGCCGGCTTTTTCGCCGGCCAGAAGGTAATCGGTTTTGGCGGAGACCGATCCGGCCACTTTACCGCCGGCCATTTCAATCAGTTTCTTGAAATGGTCGCGAGGCTGAGATAATGTTCCGGTAATCACAAATGTCTTGCCGGATAAGGGTTTGTCGCCGGAATCAGCCGTGCCGTAAGATGGAAATACAACACCGGCCGCTTTCAATTTTCGGATCATTTCCTGATTACCCGGATTGGCAAAAAAGTCAATAATCGATTGGGCGATAATCGGGCCGATACCTTCGACAGACACCAGTTCCTCAAATGAAGCACTCCGAATGGCGTCGAAATCACGAAAATGTGAGGCAAGCTGCCGGGCCGCCGTTTCGCCGACTCCGAAAATGCCGAGGGCGACAATAATATTCGGTAATTCTCTGCTCTTGGAAACTTCTACGGCATCCAGAAGATTCTGCGCCCGTTTGTCGGCCATGAGTTCCAGCGGCAAAAGTTTTTCCCTGGTGAGATAATATATATCGGATGGATCATGAACCAGCTTTTTTTCCACAAGCTGCGTGGCCAGCTTCCCGCCCAGTCCCTCTACATCCATGGCATCCTTGGAAGCAAAATGAAAGACTCTCTCGATAACCTGGGCCGGGCAGGCGGCATTGAAACATCGATGAGCCGCTTCTCCTTCGGGGCGGTGTACTTCCGAGCCGCATGACGGGCAAGTTGTCGGCATGGTGACCGCCCGCTCGGAGCCGTCGCGTCGTTCTGTGATAACCGCGACAACATCGGGGATAACATCGCCGGCCCGCTTGATTATGACCGTGTCGCCGATTCTTATATCCAGGGTCTTTATTTCATCTTCATTATGCAGGGAAGCATTGGAAACGGTTACACCCGATACCCGAACCGGTTTCAATTTGGCCACCGGCGTGATTATCCCGGTTCGGCCTACTGAAAAGATGATATCTTCGACAATTGTTTCCGCCTCTTCCGCGCTGAATTTCCAGGCTATCGCCCATCGGGGTGCGCGCGATATCTCACCCAGCCGGTCCTGGCTTTTGAAATCATTTACTTTCACCACCATACCGTCGATTTCATAATCCAGCTCCGGTCGGGCCGTCTCGAGCCTCTCGAATTTTTCCCTGACCTGCTCGATGCCGACGACCTTTTCCATATATTCATTAATGCGGAATCCTTCGCTCTTCAGAAATTGCATGGCCGTAAACTGATCCGGGAGTCCGGGCAAATTAATATCCGAGATACCATAGGCATAGAAGACCAGCGGCCGGGTCGCCGTTATTTTTGAATCAAGCTGGCGCAATGATCCGGCGGCCGCATTTCGCGGGTTGGCAAAGGGAGCCGAGCCGTTTTTCTCCATGGCCCTATTGAGCCTTTCGAAAGCTCCTTTATGAATAATAACTTCGCCTCGCACTTCCAACCGCTTGTATTTTGCCGCCGCCTCTTCCGACAACCGAAGCGGGATACTCCGAATGGTGCGTATATTGGGCGTAACATTTTCGCCTCGAGTCCCGTCGCCCCGTGTCGAACCGACCGTCAGAATACCCTTCTCATAAACCAGCTCGACCGCCAATCCATCCAGTTTCGGTTCGATCACATACTCCACCGGCTCCGCTGTCTCCAATCCTTCATGAACGCGGCGGTCGAAATCGGCGAACTCCTCAGGGGTGGTCACTTTTTGGAGCGATAACATCCTGACACGATGAGTGTGTGTCTCAAATGAGGGAAGCGGCGCGGCGCCGACCCGCTGCGACGGCGATTCCGGCGTGATCAGCCCCGGATATTCCTTTTCGATCTGAAGCAGTCGATCATAGAACCGATCATATTCGGCATCGGATATTTCCGGCCGGTCATGGACATAGTACAACCGGTTATGATATTCGATTTTTTCTACCAGTCGGGAGTATTCTTCCTTTATTTTTTCCGGTATCGGCATGGCTTAAATTAATCCTGACGTCATCCGCCTGTCAACCTTAAACATAGGGCATTTCTTTCAGTCCGGTCGGGGAGGGGTAAATCTTCTCGGCAATAACGGCCGTATTGCCCTCATCGATATTGATATAGCCGTCAACCGTCAGATAACGATATTTCCTGACAGTCTCATTACATTGATTGTATATGTCGGGGAAAAGCACCACCTCGAAAGTATCATCGAGGCTGTCGAATGTCAGAAAAACCATCGACTTTCCGTCGCGGGTCTTGATTCGTTTGCGGTCGGCCAGCCAGCCCGAAAGCGTTACCGGGCTTCTGTCCTTGAACCTGCCGATCTGTTCCATACTGACCGGCTTATAGGCGGCGAAGAGAGAAAGCGGATGGAATGACGCCGCCACATCCAGTATATTTCTTTCGGCCTTGAAAACCTCGAGGCGGCTGAAGGGAACAAGATCGGGCATCGATTTCATTTCCGGCGTCACCACTCTGCCGCCAAAGAGATCGCCGCCGCCGGATTTTTTGTTTCGGCCCAGAAGTCGATATTGCCAGAGAAGGCGTGGGCGCGACGTGTCGATCGAATCGAAAAAACCCACCCGAATGAGATTTTCCATCTCATTTTCCGACAAATCCACACCGGTCATGAAATCAGCCAGTGAGCGGAACGGCCGGTTTTGTTCTATCTGTTTGAGCGTGTTACTCGAAATATCCCGGACGCGTTCGACGCCGAGAAATATCCGGTCCAATTTCCAGCTATCTCTCGATTCCGAGAAATTAACATCGGGCGGACGAATCCCGACGCCCAGCCGCCGGGCCTCGGCCACATATACGGCCGACGGGTAATACCCGCCGCCGTTTCGAAGGACCGCCGACATAAACAGCCCCGGATAATGCGCCTTAAAATAAGCCGATTGATAGGCCAGGTAGCCATAGGTGGCGGCGTGCGCCTTGCAGAAACCAAATGATGCGAATTGCCGCAGTTGAGCGTAGATTTTCTGTGCCGTCTCGGTATCGACGCCATTCTTCCGGGCGCCGTCAAGAAAACGCCGGCCCAGTCGGTCGCGGTCGGTTTTTTTACGGCCCTTGGTGATGGCGCGGCGGAGAAGATCGGATGCGGCCAGATTGAATCCGGCGATCTTCTGCCCGGCCAGGAGGACCTGCTCCTGATAGATAAAAACCCCATAAGTTTCCTTCAGCACATCTTCGAGGTTTTTATGAGGATAGATGGTCGGTATCTTGCCGTGGAAACGGTCGAGAAAAATCCTTTTCATGCCGGATTCCGATGCCCCGGGGCGTATCAGCGATAAGGCCAGGGTGATATCATTCAGTTCCCTCGGTTTGAGATCACGAAGCATCGCCCGCATGCCCGGCGATTCGATCTGAAAGGCCCCGATGGTCCGGCCCGCCCTGAGCATCTCATAGGTGGCGGGATCATCTTCCGGAATCCGAAAATTCTCTCCTTCTGTTTCTCGCACCGCCTTATAGCAATCGGCGATGACGGCCAGGCCCCGCTGACCGAGGATGTCGATCTTGACCAGACCGATTTTCTCGGCCTGATACATATCGCACTGGGTTACATTGATTCCCTTGGTGGCCCGCTCTAGGGGGATATAATCGGTTATCGGCTCCGGCGTGATAACAATGCCGCCGGCATGTATTCCCAGATGCCGCGGCAATCCGTAAATCGAGCGGGCCGCTTCAAGAACCGGCTTATGTCGTTCCCATTCGGCGCGGTTTCTGGCCGGAGGTTTTTCCGAAAAATCATTTCGCTCAAGCGGATGAGTCGAGATTCGCCCCGCGTAGCGTTCGATCTCGTCAGGCGAAAGACCGAGCGCCTTGGCGCTCTCCCGAATCGCCAGTCTTGGCTGGAAATGAATATATGAAGCCATCATGGCCACATGTTCCGCCCCATATGTGCGATAAACAAAATCAAGGACTTCATCACGCCGGCGCCAGTCGATATCGAGATCGACATCGGGACAATCAAAACGGGCCTCATTGAGGAACCGCTCGAAATACAGTTTCTCTTTGATGGGATCGACCTCGGTAATGCCAAGGCTGTATGACACCAGCGACCCGGCGGCCGAACCGCGCCCGACCGCCGCGATACCTTCGCGGCGGCAGAAAGCGATGATTTGCCCGACAATCAGAAAATAATCGACAAATCCGGTTTTCCGTATAACCGACAACTCGTATTCAAGGCGCGCCAGGTATGGGCCCGACAAGTCGGGCCGCCGCCGATTTAAGCCCTCCAGCGTGTCGCACTTCAATCGCTCCGCATGATCGCCGTCGATAATGATATCCGGATTGCATCTTTCGATAAGCATCCGGTTGTTATTAATCGCTTCCGGGAATACCCCGAAAAAATGCTCATACCGATCAGGAGCCTGAAAATACTCATCGGGATGAGCGCAGACATTTTCAGGGAGATTGTTCAGAAGATAGCCGCCATCGATGGCCCGCAGAAGACGGTGCCGGTTGTAATCGTTTGCATCGAGAAAGGTGACCAGCGGGCAGGCAAGGGTCTTCAGATTATGCTGCCGGGCCTGCCGCTCGGTTCTTGAGGGATTATTCCGGGTTAATCCGACATAAAGGTTGTTTTCATAGATTTCTTTTAATGCTGCAGGTTCGGAAACGCTGCCGGCAATGCAAACCAGATTGTCTCGATATTGTGACAGTTCATTTACATCCGGTTTGCCATGGAGCTGATACTGAGTAATCAGGCGCGAGAGATTTTTGTACCCTTCATGATTTTCGCAGACGAGAATAATATCTCCAATGCTTGTCGTCAGTTCGACGGCGATGATCGGCCTGATACCCCGCTCGCGGGCCGCGAAATAGAAATCATAACAGCCATACAGATTGTTCCGGTCGGCCAGCATTAGGGCGGCGTAATCATACCCGGCGGCTGTTTTTATCAGGTCCTCCGGGCTGATTGTGCCGTACAACAGGGAAAAATTACTGTGACAGACTGGGAGTACGAAGCTCATAACCGGTATCACCACGTTTATATCTCGATGCCAGCGACAGTGTCCGGCCGGTTGTGACGGCAAAGAAGCCGGCCTTATCGCGGGCAAAATCCAGTCCCTGCAGCAACCGTCGGTCCTTTTCGATTCTGTCATCGAGAAAAGTCGCATTGTCGATGTAATTTTTCAGCCCGCTCAAGGTCACCCCGACCAGCCGGATACCCTGCCGCCGCGTGAAGGTCCTGACAAACATATTTTGGATTATCGGGAAAATGCTGTTTTGGTCATTGGATGCCGGGTGGATGCGGCTCGATGCTTCGACTGTCTGAAAATCGGCATAGCGGAACTTGATTCTCACCGTCCCGCTTTTTTTCGACAATTGCCGCAATTTTGATGCGGCTCGCTCCAGCAGATAATAAAAGTGTGAGAGGAGAACATTGCGGTCGGTGATATCATCGGCAAAACCGGTCTCGCGGCTGACCGATCTGATCGCCTTATAATCACGAAGCGGGATGCCGTCCTCGCCGCGGCTGTAGGCGGCTATTTTGAGGCCATTGATGCCGAAGACCGTTTTCAGGTAATGCTCCGGGACAGCCGCCAGCTGCCCGGCCGTTCGGATACCCATCTCATGAAGAATCTTTTCGGTGGTATGACCCACGCCCGGAATCTTGCGTATCGGCAGTCCGACAAAGAACTCATTTATATTCTCCGGTTCCAGGATGGTCAATCCCATCGGCTTCTTGTATTCGGAGGCGATCTTGGATGCCACCCGGCTGGGGGCGACACCGATCGAGGTGGAGAGGGCCAGTTCTCTCCATATATCATTCTGCAATTCCCCGGCCAGCTGCCGGGCGCCGCCGAAAGCGCGGATCGCGCCGGCTATATCAAGGCAGGCTTCATCCTGTGAAATGCGCTGTAATTCAGGACTATACCGGTTGAGTATTTCGTAAAAACGTTCGGAATAGTATTGATAGCGATGGAAATCGCCCCTGAGAAAGACCCCGTCGGGGATCCGTCGTGCGGCTTCATACAGCGGCGTCCCGGTCCGCACCCCACGGGCGCGCGCCTCATAGCTGGGGCAGGCGACTACGCCGCGTTCATGTTTGAGCCCGCCGACCATCACCGGCCGGCCGATCAGCGACCGGTTGATGGACTGCTCGACCGAAGCGAAAAAGGCGTCAACATCGATATATAAAAATATTCCCATTCAATTCCTCCGCCTTTAATAACGGAAGAATTCCGGGGAAAGAAATCACAAGTAAATCACATTTTGATGGAGCGAGCCAGATGCGGCGGCCAGGCCACCGGTTCGCCGTGAACTTCCTTGCGCCAGGAATAAATCTCCCGGCCGGCAACATCATCGACAATATCGGAAACCCAGAGGGCCACCAGCCGATAGGAAGTATTCAACTGGGCGATAAGGTTTTGGGCAAGAAAATAATTATTTACCGCCGGGCCGCGGCTGAACCGAATCATCAGATTCTGACGAGTGCGGTCGCAGAAAACAACCGGCCGCTCGAAAGGACTCCGAAAATCAAGAAATCTCAAATCAGCTGATTCGGCCCTTTCCGGGATTATCAAATTTTCCTTTACCAGCCACCGACGGCGGGGAAGAAGCAGTTCAATAAATATCAGCCGCCCTTCGCGATCAAGATGAAACGATAAGGTGTCGGATTCGAGATAGGAAAAAAAGCTCGGACGCTCGCCCGGATATTCCACGGCCAGATACAGCTCTTCTTCTTCGAGCTGATAAAAACCCCGACCGGAGGGTATAACACCGGTCGGGGCGCTGACATGAATCTTGGGAGCCTTTACCGGCATAACAACCAACTAAAGCTCTTTGAGTTTCTCCTTGGCCTGCTCGGCTTCAAGAGTTCCGGAGAAATTGTCAACCAGTTTCTGAAAAGTCGCCCTGGCATCGCTTTTCTGCCCCAGTTCCTCATAGGACCGCGCCATTTTGTAATAAGCGCTGGCCTGTTTTTCCGAATTGGGGTAGTCTTTCAGAAGCTTCCGGAATTCACCAATAGCGGCCTGATAATTCTCCATCGAATAATAAGCCTCGCCGATCCAGAACCGGGCATTATCGGCCATGTCCTGAGTTCCGCAATATTTGAGATACTCGGTGAATCCCTGAATCGCTCCCTCATACTGTCCGCGGCGGATATTGATAAACGACTCATCATACAGCTCCTGACAATTGATGCCCGGAGCGGTCTGGGCCGCCGCGGTCGTATCGCCTGCCTTAACCGGGGCAACCGGCTGAGTTCTGATCGGAACCCCGCCGGAACTTCGCTCCGTCATATAATTGACCTTGTCCTGCAGATCATTCATATTGGCCTGCATCATCTGAAACTGGTCTCTGATGTCGCCGAGCGAACTGCGGATCTCCGCCCGCAGTTTGACTGATTCTTCGGCGTCGGAATAGAACAGCGAATCCAGACGATTCAGCGATTCTTTCATCTGCTGCTGATCGGCGCGCATGTTGTTGATTTTGGCGTCGACAACCTGAATATCGCGCTTCATGCAACAGCCTGAAAAAACAACCGCCACCATTATGGCCAGCAGGACAATTGCTGTCTTGTTTCTTATCAGCATCACGTCTTTCTATTGTGAGACGATTCTAAACTCATCGCGGCGATTTTTGGCCCACGAGGCTTCATTGCTCTGCGGGTTAATCGGACGCGATTTACCATAGCTGATGATGGACAGTCTTTTTTCGGCAATTCCCAGTCCCTTCAGGTAATCCATCGCCGCCTTGGCCCTCTTCTCACCCAGTGAAAGGTTATATTCAACCGTGCCGCGTTCGTCGCAATGCCCTTCGATCTTGATAACTACATTCATGTTGTCTTTAAGAATCCTGGCATTGTATTCCAGAGCGGTTTTCGCCGAGTCAATCAGATTGTACTTGTCAAAATCAAAATAAACTTTTTTGAAATCGGCTTCGCTGATTTTCTTTATTTCCGGCTCTGGGGTTACCGGCGGTTCCACTTTCTTTTCTTCGACCGGCGGTTTCGGCTGCTCGATAACCGGCTGTTCCGGTTCCGGCGGCGGCGGTCCACCACAGCCGATTGCAAGAATCAATGGCAGTGACAACAGCAGCAGGGGTAGAATGAACTTCTTCATTTTTGCCTCCTAAAAATTTTTAGTTTTCAAGTTATTTGTCTTCAAGCTAAGGAAAATTAAAATTGCGGTCAACCAAAAAAATCAAAAACCACCCTTTAACACATCCCTCCTTTGGAATTAAGATATTACTTTATATACGGCGACCAGGCTGGATTGGAGCAACCCCCGCCGCTGGATATTTTACGCTGATTCTGGCCAAAAATGTCCATTGTATAAATATCTTTTACGCCCATCCGGTTCGACGCGAAAACGATATGGTTTCCATCCGGAGAAAACTCCGGGTTCTCATTATCGCCGAAATCGGCTAAAACCCGGAAATCCCGGCCCATCACATCGACCGAAACAATTTGAAACCGCCCATCCCGGCTGGTAAAAATTATCCTGTCCCCGCGCGGCGACCAGCAGGGAGAATCATTGTAATTGCCCTGATAGGATAACCTTCTGATATTCAACCCTTCCTTGTCCATAACATAAATCTGCGGCGAGCCGGTGCGGTCCGACGTGAAGGCTATCTCCTTGCCGTCCGGCGACCAGGTCGGGGCCGTCTCGATCGACCAGCTATTGGTCAGCCGTTTCTTGATTTTGCCGTTTCGTTCAAGCAGATAAATCTCCGAATTGCCGTCTTTCGTAAGAACGCAGGCAATCAATTTGCCGTCGGGAGAAACCGCCGGGGCGGTATTTAATCCGGCGTAGGAAGAAATCAAATCCACGGCATTGGTTTTGAGGTTGAGCATATAAATGCGCGCCTCATCCTCCATATAGCTGGTGAAATAAATATATTGCCCGTCAGGGCTGAATGTCGGCAGGATATTCAGGGAACCATTATTGGTTATTTGCCGCTCATTATGGCCGTCAAAATCGGCAATAAATAATTCGGTGGCGTCTCCCAGCTTTTTCGAATAGACCACCTTGGTTCGATATATGCCTTCATCGCCCAGAAGCGCCTTGATGATATCGTTGGCGACTTCATGCACCGCCGCGCGGTAATCGGACTTGGCCGTTTCAAAACGCTCTTTTCTGATTTCCCGTTCTGCTTCGGTCGAGAAAAGACGGTAACGGATCGTGATATTATTCCGGGGAAACTCCATCTCCAGCCTGACCACATACTGCGCGGCCAACTGCTTCCAGCCCAGAAGGGTCATTCGATCCAGCTCCATATGCCGCATGAAAAATGAATCGAGCGGCACATTTTCAAAATAAGGAGAGAAATCAAGATCATTTTGGAGGATAATTCCGCAATTCCGCATAATTACCGAATCGGCGGCCGTTATATAGTCTATTCCCACATAATGGGCCTCTTCAACGGCGATTTTAGTCGGTTCAAAAGTCCGTCTTTCATCCAGCCGGCCGGTGTAATCCCTGACACTCAGGCCGGATTGCCCCCATGTCGAAGCGCACATAATCAGCGTAATGGTAGTGAATACTATTCTTTTAAGACTTTTCATATTAATTATCCCGGTGAATATGGAAATTCCAGATGAATACCTATTATTTCATCGGTGAATTCATTGGGGAGCGGGGGGAGAGGCTGCGACAACTTGACCGCTCTCTCACAGGCGGAGTCAAAAGCATCGACGCCCGATGACTTCTCGACCTCGGTTTTTATAATTCGTCCCGATCGAATCACCTGAAAATATATTATACAACTTATCGGTTTATTGGCATAGACGGGGTTGGTCCAATTGCGTTCAATCTTGCTGAAAGCCTGGACAAACCAATACGGATAATCAAACGAAGCATTGTCGATGGCGGCTCCGCCGAACTTCGAACCCACCCCCAGGTTACCGCTGACATCTTTTTGACCGTTTTCCGCGCCGGCTTTGTTTTCGGTTCCGGTTTCCGCCTTGGGTTTGTAAGCATTGTCTTTCGGTTTTTCCTTCGGCTTCGGTTTGGGTTTTTCAACAGGCTTGGCTTTTGTAACCGATTTGGTCTCGGTCACCACTGCAACCGGTTCGTCGGCGACAATCGGTTTCGGGATATTTATCGGCTCCAATTTTTCCGGCTCGGTCTGCTGCTGCGCGGCCGGCATTGCGGCCAGCCGGACATTGATGACATCATTCAGGTCTATTTTGTATTTTGGCGTGAACGGTGTCAATACTACCAGCATCAGGATGGCCAAAAAATGAAGCAGAAATGATAATGCCAGATCCTGTTTCATTTTTTCTTCTTTTTAAGATCTTCTTCCTTGGCGGTGATAAGGCCGAGTTCCTCGATGCCCATCAGTTTAAGGCGACCCATAACATCAACCACCACCCCATATGGGACCAATGAATCAGCTCTCAGAAAAACCGATGATTTGTTGATTCTTCTCAACTCACGGTCCAGGTTGGTTTCAAATTTGTCCCTGGCGGCCCAGACGTCATTGATCCATATACCGCCCTTGCGGTCGATGGTCAGCACGATCCCTTCGGCGCTTTCATCAAGAGCCGCGGTTTTTGTTTTCGGAAGATCGACCTCGATCCCCGACTGCAACAACGGCGCCGAAATCATGAATATGATCAAAAGCACCAGCACGACATCAACCAGATTGGTGACATTGATTTCGGCCATGGATCTGTATTCGCGCTTTCTCATTCGGTCAAATCCTTTTTAACGCGTGCCTCGAATTCGAGCGAAAAATTATTGGCAATATCAAAATATCCTTTGATACGATTGGTCGCCCAGTTAAAGCCGACTACGGCCGGGATGGCGGCGCCGAGTCCGACGATGGTGGCCAGAAGCGCTTCGGCGATACCTGGCGCGACAACGGCCAGTGAAGCCGATCCGCGTTCGCCAATCGACCAGAAAGAATCCATCACACCGACCACTGTGCCCAGCAGGCCAAGGAACGGCGAGGCATTGGCAGTCGTGGCCAGAAAGACGACCTGCTTTTCCAGGAAAGCAATCTCCTCCGAGGCTGACCGTTCCAGCGTCATCGAGATGACTTCCACTTCTTTCCTGGTAAGCGGCTTGGCCTCTTCGCTCAGCATATTATTTTCACGTTTGAAAGCAATGATTTCACTGATCTCATTGTAAGCGTTGATAAAAATTCCCGACAGAGGAGTATTTTGCAGAGCCTTGGCCTGATTGATAATGCCGGAGAATTTGGGGGATTTGCGAAATCCCTGTATGAATGATTCATTCTCACTATCGACACGCTTGAACAAGCGCCATTTGTTGAACATGATGCTCCATGAAACGAGGGAGAAGCAGACGAGGATGATCAGAATAATTGCGCCAAAGAGACTGGTTTGTCCCAGTATCTGCCATATGCCGCCTGAAAATATGGCCGGAGGAATTTGCTCAAATACTTGCATACTTTACCTTTTTACGTTCCAACGGGATAAAAGGTCCGTCTCGTTAATGCCTTAACATTTCTTGCATACTTGCTTGTCAATTATACGCTTCAATTATTTTAGTGTCAACAAAAAGTGAACGTGAAAAAAAAATAGTCATCTTTTTCTTGACAAGGGGGTTTGAAATTCTTTATTGCCACAAAGGATTAAAGGCAAACCTTAAGGCTGGGAGTTGTTAATCATGAAAAAAATCCTAATTATTTTGTTAATGGGCCTGATGGTATCGCTGTTTTTGCTCGGCTGCGGCAAGAAAGAAGAACCAAAAACCGAGCCGGCCACGGAAAAGGCCGTTGAAACCATGGCGGAAGACACCACCATGATGCTAGACACCACAGCCGTCATGGATACGACCATGATGGAAGAGACGAAATCAGAGCCGAGCGGACATTAAGAAATCGGGATTTTGGCCGTCAGGCCCGCAAAATTTAATTGTCTGGTATAGAAAAGGCCGCCAAAAGGCGGCCTTTTTTTTGAATCCTATTCAATGACTCCGGCCGATTCCATCGGCCGTCTTTATTTTCTATGATTCCAGCATTTCCACATTGGCTCTGGGAACCATGGCTCTGGTGCCGTCGTCGAATTCGACTTCAAGAACACGAGCCGATGAGCCTGATTCCAGCACCGTAAGCTGCGGCGGAAGATTGGTCACTTTGCCCAGTTGGCCGAAATAAGGATGGCGAATAACCCGCACCGGGGTATTGATATCCAACCCCTGCTCGCGGTAGTCGGCATTGGCGGCTTTGGCGTGAATGTCCCCGGCCATAGGGATAATCAATTCCGGACGAATGACTCCGGCCCGAATCTGTGTGGCGCCATTGATACAGGCCCGCTGACCTTCTTTTGATTTAAGAAGATCGAATGTTTTCCAGGCCATATTAATCTGTCCGAAGCCTTCGGTGACAATCAAAGTAATCCCGATTTCCTCAGAGCCGGTGATGGCGACGCCGATATCATAGCCAAGAAAGGCGCGCAGATCCTTGTCGTCGAAACCGCCGACCACGATACCGGCCGCATTAACCTGGGCCGCTTTTTTGATCGCCTCGGCCGTAACCAGCGCACCGCCCACAATTACTTTGCCCTGACAGCTTTCATCAATATACTTATCCTCGAGAACGGTCGTATTATCGGGGACGACTACTTTTATCTCGCCGTGAGTCTCCCCGCCGATACCGAAAATACCTTGTACAAATGAACCCCAGGTGGATACGGCAACCCCTTCGTTTTCAAAAACCTCGATCACCTCGCCGTCGAGATAAGCCTTTACCGTAACCGGTATAGGGGCGCCCCTGAGCAGAACCTGACCCGTAACATGGGAAATGGATTCAATGGTGCCGCTTATCTTGGCCGGACACTTCGATTTGAACAAGCCGAAAAATGATTTGGCCATGGCGATTATCTCGCCCTGTTCAACCGAGTCGCCCCGTTTCTTCAGCATGGCATCTCCTATGTCCTCAGGCGGAATGCCCAGAATATTTGCGACATTTATCGGCTCGACAGGGCCGGGAAGATGTGTCCTGGCAACAACATCATCAGGCTTGACCTTATCACCTTTTTTTACAATTACTTCTCCCTTCAGAGGGAGAATGCGATTCTTGGTTACCAGTATTTTTTCCGTAACCTTTAATCCGGGAGTATATGCGTGACCCATATTTATTGCCTCATTTTCTAATATCTATATCAACCCTGTTTTTTCTTCTTGAAAACAAATATTTTTATCAGGCCGAAGACTATCACAAGCAATAACAGAATAAAAACATAGCGCTGCCAGCTTCCGCCCGATTCTTTGTCCTTTGGGCCCGGGAAATCACTTTCGTTATATCCGTCCAATTTCCGTTCCGAAAGATCCACCACTTTAACGCTGTCCTTGGTGGAGACCTTATCGAGATCTTTTGTCTCAAACGAATTCACGATACTGATAAAGACCGGCTGGGCGTCGTTATACATTTCTTTGGGTGCATAACAAAGGAAATACACAATCCCGCCATCATAGAATTTGGTGAACTCCAGCAGTACTTTGTCGACAATTTCTGAAGTCACCCGGGATTTAACCGCGATTAGTTCAAGACTGCGGTCATAGATCGGCTGATTGAGATTGAAGTTTCGGTTCGTACCCAATGAGCTTTCAACCGCCTTGCGGTCGTTTACCTTTTCGATAAGGTTTAACACCGAATCAATCTGGGCCTGATTCAGTTTATCCATTTGGATATGCGTCAGAAAAATATAAGGTCCTTCAAAGAACGGCTTCTTATCAAGACGTTTCGCCAGGACCGCATCGAAGTCGAATTCGGACATGGAAACTTCCTGCGATTCGAGGAAGATATCCACTGTCCGATACGGGACATGATACCAGTCATCGGGATGAGTTACATAATAGCCGGCACGCCAATTGACAAAAGCCTCATCCGCCATAACAGGTGAACCAAGCACCAACATAACAAGAACCGTTAAAAATAATTGTCTCATAGCAAAATCCTGCGCTTCTATCGATCGAGCGCTCCCTTGGGGTAGACCTCAAGCTCCGTCATCCACTCTTTAAGTTTTTCCACTCGTGTTTTGTTTTCGATCGGAACGACAAACGGCCGGCCTCGGCCGTCAAGAATTATGCCGACAACGCCGCCGGCCAATTCTATCTCAACTTTGTTGCCTTTGCCGCGCCCGAGATCATAGCCGCGATGAGGCTCAAGTTCCGCCTTGGCCTTTTCGGGCAACCCGTTCGCCACCACACCCAGTTTAAGCAGTTTCATTTCGCCATAGTTGAGCGTTCCCGAAACAGTTTTTCCATCGGGCAGCGTGATTTTGTAATCCATCATCGGTCCCGGTTTCTTGGTTTCTCCAACCGGCGCTACGCAGGTCCCGAGGTGAATCAGACAATCCTTGTTAAAAACTTCCGTGGCTGCCTGCGGCTGAACCGTGGTCAACACCCCAAGCTGCGGCATCATGAAGATCGAATCGACCGCCAGACGAGTTACACCCTCCGGCAGAAAGGCATCGATCAGCATCATCGCCGCCTGATTTCTGCGCGGAGCATGCGAGAGAACCCCGCCCGAACCAACCAGAATATCCAGCGACATCATATTGACCAGCGTGCCGCCCGAACCTGTTTGCTCGAAGGCATCCGCAATTGTCCGCTGCTGCTGCACACCTTTCAGGACAGTGGCGAAATTTTTATGCTGAATAAAGGCCAGCCTCAAAGCTTCCTTGGCGATGGCCTGTTCGAATATCAACTCTTCCATAGACTGGGGAATGGTAGTCGGCCGTATCATTTTGTTCTTGACGCGATTGCGAAGGTCGCGTTCATCCATATGAAACGGCACCCAGCGCATGACATTGGGCAGGGTTGCTTCGGCGAAAACGTTGGAAATCGAGTAACTCATGCCCAGGTTGGCCGAAACGGTGCGGTTGAAAATACCGTCATTATTGCCTTCGGCGGCTCCGGGACGGAAAACCGAAAAGACGTCGGTGGTGGCGCCGCCGATATCAACACCGACCGCTTCAATGCCTTCCATATCGGCGATAGTCTTGATAATCAGACCGACCGCTCCGGGCGTGGGCATAATCGGGGCATCGGTCCAGGTCATCAATTTGCGATAACCCGGGGCCTGCGCCATAACATGTTCCATGAACAGATTGTGAATTTCCTCGCGGGCCGGGCCGAGATTTTCCCGTTCCAGAACCGGGCGAAGATTTTCCACCGTCTTTAAGTCGACTTTTTTCTCAAGCGTATCTTTGACTGCCTGGGTAGCATCTTTATTGCCGGCATATATGATCGGCAGTTTATAGCCGGAGCCCAGACGAGGTTTGGGATCGGCCGCCGATATCAATTCGGCGATTTCGACCACATGCGTCGTCGTTCCGCCGTCGATTCCACCGGACAGCAATATCATGTCCGGCCGCAGATGCCTGATTCGCTCGATCTGCTGGTGAGGGAGACGCTTGTCATTGGAGGCGATAACATCCATGACAATGGCGCCGGCGCCGAGTGCCGCGCGTTCAGCCGATTCGGCCGTCATCGAACGCACCACCCCGGCCACCATCATCTGCAAGCCGCCGCCGGCCGACGATGTCGATATATAAACATCAGTTCCGACATTGCCCTGGGTAGGAGAAATAATTTTGTTGTTCTCATCGAGCAATTTACGCCCGGAGAGCTCTTCCACCTCGGCGATAGCATTCAAAACGCCCATGGTGACATCCTCAAACGGGGCCTCGACCGTGGTCGGAGCCTCGCCCCGGACAATCAAACGATATTCATTGTCGCGTTTTTCAATCAGAATCGCCTTGGTTGTGGTCGAACCGCAGTCGGTCGCCAGAATTACCTTGATATCTTCAGGTTTCATTTTTGCCATAATTACCTGCCCAAATCGTTTTAAATCTTCCGCTGTCTTTCCTGCGGATTTCAAACTCCATTATACAATACAAATAATTCCATACATATTTTACAGATTTACATAATAACACAATTAACCCATTTTGTAAACCAATATTTTTTGCCGGTCCGGTTTCGATGAATCCACGGAAGTTGTTAAATTACATTGGTTTCTTCAGTCAGCGCGCCATGTGCGAAGCGCTTCAGCGACAGGGGAGATATGTCTATGGTGGTTTTCTTGCCACAGATTTTCTCGGCCGCCACCAGTCCCGCCGCCGGGGCATGCATCAAACCATGTCCCGAAAAGCCCGAACAGACAAAGAAACCCTTAACTTCCTCGGTGAAATCTATAATGGCGTGATGATCAGGGGTAGTCTCATATAACCCGGCCCAGCTTTTGGCCATTTCCGCCGTTTCCAGCCGAGGGACCCGTTCAAGCGCCTTCATGATAATCATATCATTATAATCCGGATCGACCGACTCATCGAAACCAGGCTTGACCTCGGGATCGGCCCAGCCCAGAAGAAGGCCGGGAGATTCCTTATGAAAATACAGTCCGGAGTTGACATCGACGACCATCGGGAAAGTATGCGGGATATAGTCCAGCGGCCCGGTCGTAACGATCTGGCGGCGGACCGGTTGAACCGGCACTTCCGCGCCGGCCATCTTTCCGATAACACCGGCATATGGCCCGGCGGCGTTGATAACCAATGGAGTGGAAATATCGCCCTTGGTTGTTATGACCGACTTTATTTCTCCCGCTTCTATATTGAATCCGGTTACCTCCGTTTCGAACTCTATATTGACGCCGAGACGGCGCGCTACTGTAGAATATCCATTTATCATATCGCTGGGATCGGCGATGCCGTCATCATGGCAGAAGGTTGCTTTGATCACATCATCGGTTCTGACCGGAGGGGCGATTTCGTTAATCCGGGGAATGTCGAGCCATTCCACTTTCAGACCCAGCGAACGCTGTAATTCCACCGATTTAGTGAATTCGGCCAGTTGCCGGTCATCAAAAATAAGGAACATATACCCGTTTTGCTCGAAAACGACCGGATAATCGTTTTCTTTTTCGAAGTTGGCCAGCATTTCTTCCGATTTCATCGACATTTCTATATTAATTCTGGTGGTAAACTGAGCCCGAATGCCGCCGGCGCACTTGGCCGTGGCCCCGGTGCCGAGAAAAAGATCCTTTTCCAGCACGACGATTTTGCCATAATTATGGCGGGCCAGTTGAAAAGCGGTCGAGAGGCCGATAATTCCGCCACCGATAATAACGACATCAGCTGTTTTATTCATAATTAAATCCTTTAACCCTTTATATTTAATCGACTAAAACAACCTCGTGAAATATTTCACTTTATTGCCCACAATTTATTCCATTTCGGGTATAAGTCAAGGGAAAAGGGAACAATAAAAGTCCTCAAAAATGCTGATAATTCTCCATTGAAAAACAACATGGAGACAATGGCGTATCTTTGCCACGCCCAATCATCTGCCATATCTTCAGCGTAAAGTTAATTCCATATTTGTATCCGGTTTCTGCATAGTCCGGGTTGAAAACGGCCCAACAAGCGGCTCCGCCTTGCATATTTTTGCTTGACATGTATTGTTATGTATTATATTATTATAGGTTATGTAGTCATTGATCCGGTGTCTCAAATTACTCATCATCGATCCGACATTCGACGCCGGTTGCTGTCGAATAATATTTAAATCTAATACATAAATCTCGGGGGAGAGATGGCCGTATCAGCGAAGCTCAGGGCGGCGGGCCTGACTGCTTTATTATTCTGTCTGGCCGCTGCCGGCGCTACCGGTTCCGATACGGAACCACTCGGTTATGACAGCTTGTCGGCGCTGTCAAGAATAGTCACCTCGATCGACACCACCGAAACACAGAATTATGTTCGTATCGCCGACCGGATTTATCCGGCGCTCTGGGAGGAGGACAATAATATAAATTACACCCTCAATGACCTCTTCCAGTCCAATAATTATCAGTTGCCGACGAATAAGTCGGATTATGCCTTAACGCCGGAATATCTGGGAAGCGCCTTGTGGACATTCGCGCATGATATCCGGGTGGAGAACGATGTCGCCTACGTCTGTTTCGGGCCGGGGCTGGCTCTGTTCGATGTCAGCAATCCGGCTGATCCTCAATTGCTGTCGCGATATTATATGCAGAAGGGTACGGGGGGTATCGATATTGCCAACGGCTACCTGTTCATGGCGGATCCCGGGCGCCGCGATGAAGCCTTATGGAAGTATGATATCAGCGATCCCTATAATATCGAGTTGTTCGACAGTCTATATGCCGGCCGCAACGCCTGGACAGTAAAGATCGACGGGAACCAGGGCTATTTGTGCGCCCAGGATTCGGGCCTGTATATCTTCAATGCCTTTTATTATAATGACATGATACCGCTGGGGAATTATTTATTGCATGACTCGCGGAATATAGTAATTCGCGGGGATACCGCTTTTGCGATAGATGAAGCCTATGAGAGTATGACGACTCTCGATGTTCATTATGCCAGTTATCCTACGCGGATGGGGAGCATTGCGACGGATTGTTTTGCTACAGATGTTGGCGTTGTGGGCAATTATGCCTTTGTCAGCCGCTATAACGGCCTCGGATGCGCCGGATTATTAACGGTCGACATCTCGGATGTATATCACCCGACGGCGGTTGCCTTTTACAATCAGGATATTTACTATGATGATCCGTGGGATGTGGAAATTAAGGATAATGTAGCGTATGTGACGATGGGGGGATATCCAACAGTGCATATTATTGATATTTCTGATCCCCTTAACCCGACCAAACTTGGTTGGATTATTAATAACGGTGACTCCTGGGGTATGGATATCTCTGGCGACTATGCCTATATTACGGGCGGTTATTCGGGGGTGTGGGTGGCGGATATTGCCCAACCGGAGGATGCCTCAATCATAGATTTCATAAATTTCGGCAAGAACGATCGAAATGGTTTGGTCGGCTATTTGATAGATGTTGAGTTACAGGATAATTATGCCTATGTATCGGTGGAGGGAGCCGGTTTAACGGTTCTTGACATAAGTGATCCGGCTAATCCCGTTGTTATGGGGAATGATGGTATCTCAAATATTGTTGATCTGGCCGTTCAGGGAAATTATGCCTACGTCGCACAGACCTATAATGGTTTCAGAATTTGTGATATCACTGATCCTTCCAATCCACATATAATATCGAATTATCGCGCTCCCGGATATGTCTGGGATGTCTCTGTCAAGGGCGATTATGCCTTTGCGGCGGCGGATACTTCGGGTCTGCAGATTTGCGACATCTCCGACCCGTATAATATCACCCGGGTGGGTTATTATAACGACATTTATTTTGGCGGCCATGAGGCGTATAGTATCGATGTTGCCGGTGACTATGCTTATCTGGGCGACCGAACCGGCCTGGTTATCATAAATATCACCGACCCGGCCAATCCGGTGCCGGCGGGGGAGAAGCTCTACACCAGCGGGATGGTTCGGGAGGTGAAGGTTCGCGGTGATTATGCCTATCTGGCCGATGCCGGCTGTGGTATGCGGGTCGTCGATATCTCCGATCCGGCGCACCCGGTTTCGGTGGGTATCTTTGATGAGCTTTGCGACGTGCCGTGCGATATCGCTTTATACGGTAAATATGCCTATATTGCCAACGGGACCTGTATCGGCTGTGAGGTCAAGATTGTGGATATCTCCAACCCGTCGAATATGTCGCTGGCGGGGGTCTATGAGACGCCGGGCGAATGTGTCAACGGGATCGCGACCGATGGGCAGAATATTTATGTGGCCGACGCCTATGGCTTTTTTATTCTCAATGCCGGGATCGACTACGTTTGCGGTGATGCCACGAATGACGGCGCGGTCAATCTTTTGGATGCGGTGTATATGATCGACTATCTGTATAAGAACGGCGAGCCGATGGCGTATTCTGATGCGGGCGATACTGACGGTTCCGGCGCGATCAATCTGTTGGACATAGCGTATCTGATAAATTATCTATATAAAAACGGCCCCGCACCCTGGTGCTGAGGCTGAACTCAATCCCGGCCGAGGAAGCGATCTGGCCGGGTTCAAAGATGTAGAAATATATTCATGAGAATTTGGCCGTTGTTCGACGGCTTTCATCGTAGTCCGACATCCCCGTTTTCAAATTCTCGCAAATCATAAACCGTCATAAGAGGAACAAAGTGATGGCTATGTTTTGCCACACTCGGCTTCCGCCCGGCATATAAAAAAGCCGACAGGTTATTAATCAAAGAAAAAGGGCACATGAGTTAATTAATAATGAAAGGTCAAATTATGTCCAGGAAGTTATTTTTAATCACAGTCGCAACACTAATATTGATTATTATTGCATCTGTCAATTTAACCGCCGGTGAACCGGGTGGTGATCCGGAGCGAAGCGGGCCCGCTGATACCAGTCTCTATTTTCTGGCCGGATGGGATACTGCATTTGTCGCCGGAACCACTCAGTCTGGTGACACAATCGCTGTAATTCCCTTGAAGCTGAAGTACACCAGGCAGGATGAAGATACGATTAGTGTGATCAGGTTTACCTTTAATTATGATGCATCGCTCGAATTAATTGATGCGTACATGGATAGTTCGACATGGAACGGCACATTTGCAATTGAGGCGATTGGATATGACTCAGTCATTTATCTGGAAGCGGGCGCAATAAATGCACCGTCGGACTATGTGACCTGTGCTTACCTGAAATTCAAACTAAAATGTGCCGAAAATTTAAGCGAAAACCCGATCACATTGGTTCCCGGTGCATCAAAATGCGAGATAATTTATGGTGGATACATTAAGTTTTCCCCCGATTCTCAAGTAATTTCCGGATCAGTTGCTAATGCCAATTATACTGCCGGGATATATATTGAAAATATAGTCGCGATTGGCGGCATTGGTCAAATCAAAAGAGTCCCGGTGATCGCGGAATCCAATTTTAACATCTGGCAAGTGGAACATTTAATAATATTTAATAAATCACTGATTGAATTCATTGATTTGTGGCCGCATGATAGTTCATTGTGGGACGACATATCATTTGTGGAAAATGTTGATACGATAGAAGTGTCGCTTAGTGCATGCGATAGTTGTATTGGGAATCAGTATTCATTGCCGGACACTTTGTACTGGCTTGAATTTATGATTAACTGTAATCCAAATATAAATGGTAATTGGGCGGCTATAATATATGATACTTCATACTGCAGGGTTGCCCCTCGATCTGATATTAGCGAGGAATGTTCTGAATTAAGCAAATCATATCAACTACTAAATGGTAATATCAGCGTCCCGCAATATGAAAATACTTATAGGATGGACTTTGCTTGTGACGGATGCGATAATACGGTCTCCAAAAGTGATTCTATGGCCTATGTCATGATTCAAATGGATAATAACTTTCCGGTGGGAGATACTGCGCGATCCATAATTGTGAATTTCGATATGGGAGACAATTTTAGAGATCCGGATTTAACTGAATTACAGAATGCGGCCGTGGATTATCAAATCGATAAAACATGTGGTGCTAAATGCTATGCTTCGGTTTATCAGGTGTTTAGTCAAAATAAAGACAACTATTATTCGGAGATTGTTGATTCTGAATCTGTCAATAACATGTTTATGCTCGAACTTCAGGCTGATCCGGCAAGTATAAATCCAACGAGTTTTGAAGATAAATATATCTCATTCGACTTTTGTGACGAGGTCAATTACGGAATGTCAGCCTGCACGTCACTAACCTGGGACACGACCGGGACAGTTGTCGTTAAGAATGATGATGACAGACTTCACTTCCAAAAGGATTCCATTCAGGTTCTTATGGGGGAGTTTTCGGTGGATAAGGTGACCGGCGGGACCTGCTCGGCGACACAGAGCCTGTATGTCCGCAATACTTTCGATCTGGACACTTTCAGTATAAGGGTGCACAGTCCCGATTTGCGGGTGGAGATCAATACCATCAACAACAGTGTCAGGTCGGGGGTGTCTTTCTCGAAAATCGATGACCGTACTTTCGATGTCTATTCCACCGGCGATTTCTCGAGCATTTCGGCCAACGGCGACGACTACACCAAGGTGGCCGAAATTGAATACACTATCGACGGCGCCTGCTCGCCGTACCAATGGATATATATTGTACCGGAGCTGTCCAACAAGATGATGAAAGACGGCGCCGCCAAAGATCAATACGTTGTTCTCGATGCCGATACTCTTGCGATCTACTGCCAGGCCTGCGGTTCGGGCGGTTCGAGTAAGCTGGCATGGGATGAAGGACAGACGGGCACACTGCCGACCGAATTCAACCTGTATCCCTGCCGCCCCAATCCGTTCAATCCTTCGACTGAAGTAGCTTTCGATGTGCCTGTCACGTGCCCTGTGACAATTTGTATATACAATATTCTGGGCCAGGAAGTGGCCACGCTGGTTGACCGCGAATTGGAAGCCGGCCGCCATTCGGTGATCTGGAACAGCACCGATAATTCCGACCGGACTGTTTCGTCGGGAATATACCTTTGTGTCATGCGTGCCGGAGAATTTACCGCTTCGCAAAAAATGTCCCTTATGAAATAGCCCTTTCATTTGTAAAAAAAACCGCTCCATTCGGGGCAGTTTTTTTTGTCTCCGGGGCATAAAAACCGGCCGATATTTTCCTTGATATATATAATTTTTGTCATAAATTCAAAACCTATGAACGAACGGCTGAAAACAAAAGTCCAGTATCTTTTCCACTTTTCGGAAACGCAGATTCTGATCGGGATGTCGGTCATTGTCGGTCTCGGGACCGGCGCGGGAGCCATAGTTTTTATCAAATTAATCCAATATTTCAAGGAGCTGTTTTTCGGCAGCTCGGCCGAGGTTTTGACCTCCTTTTTGGGCAGTTTCAATTATTGGATCGCTCTTATTCCCATGGCCGGCGGCTTTCTGGTCGGTCCGATCGTCTATAAATTCGCCGCCGAGGCCAGGGGACACGGTGTTCCTGAAGTGATGCTGGCGGTGGCCAGAAAAGGCGGTATTATCCGCGCCAGGGTGGCGCTGGCCAAAGCGATCGCCTCGGCTATCTGTATCGGTTCGGGAGGATCGGCCGGACGGGAAGGGCCGATTGTCCAGATCGGCTCGGCGATCGGGTCCACGATCGGCCAGGTCTTCAAAATGTCCGCCTCCAGAACCAAAATCCTGGTCGGGTGCGGGGCGGCCGCCGGTATTTCGGCCGTCTTCAATGCCCCGATTGCCGGAGTAATTTTTTCGCTGGAGATCATCCTGGGCGACTTCGCCATCAAGACCTTTTCACCCGTTTTGCTGTCATCGGTGGTCGCATCCGTGGTCTCTCGTTCGTTTTTCGGAAATCATCCGGCCTTCGATGTCCCCAGTTACAGCCTTGTCTCGGTCTGGGAAATCCCGCTTTATATGGTTCTGGGCGGGTTTTGCGGCTCTGTCGCAGTTCTTTTTACGACTACATTGCACAAAACCGAGGAAATGTTTGATAAGCTGAAAGTCATCCCGATGCTTAAACCGGCCATCGGTGGTCTGATGCTGGGAATTATCGGTATTTATTTTCCACAGATTTTTGCTGACGGCTATGATACCATCAAACTCACGCTCTATGGAGACATGATGATCTGGCTGACTCTGGTTCTCATTTTCCTGAAAATATTGGCCACCAGCCTGACCCTCGGCTCCGGCAATTCCGGAGGCATTTTTGCGCCTTCACTGTTCATCGGGGCCGTCGCCGGAGGGACTTTTGGTTTTGTTGCTCATGCTCTTTTTCCGGCTATTACTGCTTCCGAAGGAGCCTATGCGCTGGTCGGAATGGCGGCTTTGGTGGCCGGAACCACCCATGCGCCGATAACGGCGATACTGATTATTTTTGAGATGACCAGTGACTATAGGATTATCCTGCCGCTGATGGTGGCCGTCGTGTTTTCAACTTTGGTCGCAAGGCGATTATTCGAGCCGTCCATTTATACTATAAAGCTTATCAAGCGTGGAATCTTTCTCAAGGGCGGGAAAGATACCGCCGTTCTAATAGCGTCGAATGTTGAAGAAATTATGGATCGAGAGTTTGAAACGATACCGGCCGCGATGCCTCTGGCAAAAATAGTGGAAAAGGTAGAGGCTTCCAGGGGAACAACCTTTATCGTAACCGATCGATTCGGCAAATTTGTAGGTATTCTTTCATTCCAGGATTTACTGGGTATTCTGACCCAGCATACACTTGATTATCTGGTAATAGCCAAAGACATAGCGACGCTGGATTATGTCACCGTTTTTCCCGATGATGACCTCGAAACCGCTCTGAAACGCTTGAACCTGAAAGACTCCAAAATGCTTCCGGTCGTGAATCGCACCGATCCGTCGATTATTCTGGGTGTTTTGCGGCGAGAAGACCTTATTCAATTTTACAACAAAAAGCTGATTGAAACGTTTAAGCAGTAAGATTAACGTTTCGAGGGCGCTCTGTGGTGAAAACCACGTTAAATAATTTTGATTGCCAAAATGCGCCCAATTTGCTATATTGAAATAAATATGGAATATGATCTGGTAAAGCAAATGGATTTGCTCGACATCTTTGATTTTGCCTCCGGGATAATCGCAGGAAAAGCGATTACAGATTTATTCGAGCAAACACAATTAAAAAGCGCAGGAAGTGTGGTAGATTGTGCTATATATGGTAGTATTTATCGCGAATACAACAATATACAGCATGGAACGTTAGATATTTTTGGAAAAATTAAATTAAGGTGCAAATTTTGCTTGACTTGTCCAGTTTTATTTGTTACTTAAGTTATTGCGAGGAGACTGTTCGGCTAAGGCATTTCTATTAATTTGAGTAATTGAAGTATTATAAAAAAGCCCGGATTTACCGGGAATTTGTAAACAGCAACTTCAAAGGAGGTGGGTGAATGAAACTTACCATCGAGAAACTTGAGGAGAAGATCGCCCCTGCGATAAGCCTGGGTGGACAATAAGCTCCTTTGACAGTTGAATTAGGGCAGGCTTTTTAAGCCTGCCCTTTTCGTTTGGGCCAGAATCTGGCCGAGCTTTTTGACCTCTCCTGCCATTGAGGCGATCTTCTCTCCGGACAAGAATCTTGTCCTGATATTCTCATCCTTAATATCTTCGGCAATTGCCTTTACGAGGTTAATGGCTTGACGATAATTTCGGTAACCGGCCTCATATTCCTTATTAGTTATTAATATTGCCCCAATCCGACCCAGGGCGTCGATCATCTCTGGTTTCAATGAATGACCTGACGACAGCCGCAAAGACTTCTCATAATAAGTCATAGCCTGTTTAGCATCCCCCAGGCCCTTATAATACTCTCCATATATTCCGTAAAATTCCGCAATTTCCAGATTTGATCGATCCTCGACAAAAATTGATGACAATCTATTCAGAAGCGATCCGGCCTTCTCATAATTTTTATCCGCGATCAGTAAACCGGCCAGCTTCATTTCAGCCAGATTTATGCTGGCCGTCGCTTTTATTTCGCGGGCCACGCACAGTGCCTCTTCAATGGTTCGAATGTCTTTCTCAATGCTTCCCAGCATTATTTTGTGGATTATATGCGTTCTTTTGTCACTGGCGGTTTCGGCCAGTCTCAAGAGTGCTTCCAGGCTCTCTCTGGCTTTGTCCGGCATATTTAGAGAGGAATATAAATCGGCCAGCCCCGCGCGGCAGCCGGATTCCTGATAAGCATCATCTATTCCGGAAAACAGTTCCAGCGCTTTACTGAAATTATCATGGGCCTGCCCGTAATAACCCATTCTTTTTTGAACCCGGGCCAGATGTGTCGTGAAGTAGGCGGCCAATGGTTTGTCGGACAGTTCATGGGACAGGGCGATTCCTTCTCGAATTAGTTTTATGGAATCCTTAAGATTGCCGGCCGAAAACATGACCGATGTGAGACTGTCCAGATTATATAAAATTTCTCTCTTACTGCCGATTTTGCGATTCAATTGAAGGGATTCATCAAGACAGCCCTGGGCCTCGTCGAATCTCTCTACTTCCTGATAGGCGCAGCCCAGATTGTTGAGAGTTCGCGCGATTTCGCCGGCGTTGCCGATTTCACGCTGAATTTTCAGTGCAATCTTAAAAACCCGCAGGGCCCGCATATACCGGCCCTTGAAGTAATACATTCCGCCGATATTATTTAGCGTGGATGCTACTGCAACAGCGGCCTTCAGGCGGCGCTGAATCCCCAGCGCCTTATGATAACTTACCAGAGCATCATTATATTGACTCTTAATAGCCAGAAGATTGCCGATATTGTTCAATGTATGTGATAGCTGCAGGTGATCATCGAGCCCGGTGTATAATTCCTCGGCCTGATGCAGCGCTTTCAGCCCTTTTTCATAATCCTGTTTCATGCGATAAAGATCGCCCAGATCCTTGTGGGTCTCAGCCAGAAGCTTGTCGGGGGGGCTGTCCTTATATAGTTCGATTATTTCATTGTAGCTCTTTTCGGCCCTGATTGTTTCCCCAATCATCTTTTCGATATCGGCGATTTGCATCAAAACCACCCGCAATTTCCTGATATCGCCATGCTGACGGCACAGTTCCTTTAAACGCCGCAGTATCTCAAAAGCAGTATCATACTTGTTATCATTTATCAGCTCGTTGGAAGCATCAATCGTTGCAGTATAAGCCTTTTCAAGATTGCCGGCCTTTAGATACAGTGGTGCGGCAATTTGGTAATTTTTGTACTTAAGCGAAGCCCGGTCGGCGATTTTGTCGGCGAATCTCCGCCAGGTCGCGCTTGAAATATTTTCGGCGGCATATCTCAAAAGAGGAGCCGTCAAATAATCGGCTGCTTCATCCGGATTGGTTATATCCACTGATTCCGCTTCTTTGCGCCCGCCGCAGACAGCAGCCAGAATAATCCTTTTCTTTCGGGAATAGGGGAGACCATGAAAATCGGCGCGATCCTGTCTGAACAGTCTTTTGGGAAGAAACATCTTATCGGAATCTGCCGATAATTCCATCCGTCCGTCCGTCCAGTTCAATAGACCGCGCGTGAAATATAATTCCAGAACATTTCTAAGACGAATATGATCGTCACCCGCCAGTTCGGTTAATCTTTTGATTACGGGTGAGGCGAAAGCGAAAATTTCATTCCCCGGAAGATTTTCGGCATAAGAATCCGGCATCAATTCCAGAATATTTTTTGGGCGAATCGCTTTACGATAGGGATATTGGCAGTCGATTGATTCCAGTTTCCTGCATATTTCGAAACCATCCGATGGGCGCCCGCCCGGGTCCTTTTCAAGCATCGCCATTATTAGATCGGACAGCGGTTTGGGAATGGCCCTGATTATTTCCGAGGGAGAAGGCGGACAGCTTTCTTTTACAGCGCCGTTAATCCTCACCGGATCGGATTCGTTTTCCATAAAGGGGTGCTGTCCGGTAGCAAGCCTGTAAGCGATTACGCCAAAGGCGAAAATATCGGACCTGTGATCCAGCGCACCCGAATCGATTGTCTCCGGCGCCATGTAGCCGACGGTGCCGAGACCAAGCCGGTCGGATCTATTCTCACCGGCCTTGAGGGCCAGTGAAAAATCGGATATTTTTGAATATATCAGCCTGTCTCCGGAATATTCCGAAAGATCATGTGTAAGGAAAATATTATGCGGTTTGAGGTCGCCGTGAAACAGTCTCGCCTTATACAGAAAGTGCAGATTAATGGCAATGGATGACAGCAGGTTTTTTAAGCAATCAATTGATTCAATGCGGGGCAGGGTATCCAGTGTTGCTTCCGGGCAGTACTCGAGTTTCAGATATGGATAATCCGGGTCATCCCGGAAGTCAAATACTCTAACGATGCCATGATATTTGAGATTGCCGATTAATTGGAGCTCCCGGCGGGCCAGTTTGCGGAATTGTTCAAGATTCGCGGAGTCCGAGGTTATGACGGTCTTTAATGCAGTCAGGCGGTTATCGTGAGTGCCGCGGGCGAGGTACACCCGGGCGGTTCCCCCGGTTCCCAGCAAGCGTTCAATTTTGTATCCACCCGGTGCGAATCTGTTTTCCAACATTTACTTGACTGCTCTTAGCTGCTTTTCCGGCAGGGTAATATTAAATGTGGTGCCCGACCCTTCTTTGGAGGACAGTGTTATTTCCCCGTTGTGATTGTTTATAATCTTTTTGCAATTGGCCAGGCCGAGTCCGTGTCCCGATTTCTTCGTCGTGAAGTGCAGTTGGAATATCTTTGACATATACTGCTGTGAGATGCCGCAACCATTATCGGACAGCGAAATATTAATAGTAGAAGTCCCGGGGTCGTGCGAGACTTTAATATCTATTTCCTGCTTGAACTTGTTGTTACCTTTGGCCTTTTCCTGATTATATTTTTGATCCAGGGCATCGGCCGCATTGTTCAAAAGATTCATCAATACCTGCTGTAATTGACCGACATCCATTTCGACACTGGGTATTTCCCCGTCGAAGTCGACATTAATCGCGATATTTTTGAATCGTGCCTGCGCTTTCAATGAGAATAAAAGTTCCTCGATCAGTCGCCGAATCTCGTAGCTGATTATTTCCGTCTCCATTTTGGAGAAGTCCATCAAGCCGTCGGTGAAGCGTTTCATCTTGGAAATATTTTCAACGATCTGCTTCGAGTTCTCGTGCGCCTTCTCATCGCGGCCCTTTTCAAGGTTGTATGACAGGAGTTCCGCATTGTTGGCAATGATGGCCAGGTAATTGTTAAGTTCGTGGCCGATTGACGCCGCCATCTCACCCCGGGCGACAAGTTTTTCCGACAGGATGACATATTTTTCCATGATAATCTTTTCGGTAATGTCTTCGATCACCAGAATCAAACCGTCTCCGCCGTTCGGAATCTTGCTGATTGGCGAAATCTTAATCGAAAGAACCTTCTCACTGTAGCCGGTATTGTGGAAGTACCGTGCTTCCTCGATGGTCTGCTTGGTCTCCAGCGCAGTGTTGATCATTTTCTGGAGCTTGGAGACTTCCTCTTTGGGAACCAGCTCAATAAATTTGGTCGGCAGATCGTTGGCATTGAACAGCCGGATACACTCTTTGTTCTTGTCGAGTACCGCGAGGGCGGCATCGTTAATCGACACCAGTTCATATCTTGCATTTATAACAATAACTCCGACCGGGGAGTTGTTTACGACCTTTTCATTGAATTTCTTCAAATCCAGAAGCTGATAATACAAAGTGGCGTTATGAATGGCATGGGCCGCCTGTTGAGCCAGCATTTCAAACAGGTATAAATCCGATTTAAGAAACAGCTTTGCCTGGGATGAGTTGTCGAGATAAATGATGCCGATGACTTTATTCTTGATTTTCAGCGGGACACACATGATCGACCGCAGATGAAGCTCTACGACCGATTTCTGGTTGGCATACCGCTCGTCTGAAAGCGCATCGGAAGTATAAACCGATTTACCGGATTGCGCCACATCATTGGCAATCGAATTGGATATTTTGAAATCATTGTCGGTCATCTCTTCCTTGCATAAATTATAGGCTGTTTTGAATTGCAGCCTGCCGCCATCATCAAGCAGCATAATAAAGCCTCTCTCCGCTGAGAGAAGTTCGATGGCCTTTTTCATAACGATTTGCAGGATATCTTCCAGAACCAGCGAAGAGTTTATCGCGAGGGAAACCTGCAGGACCGCTCTCAAATCGTCATTTGACCCGGATCCGGTCTCGTCAGCGGCACCGATGCGCGGGTTGTCATCCGCGATTTCGTCGAGCGCCGCTTCCATCTCGGCCAGAACATCATTGGCCTGGGATAATTTTATCTTCTCGGTGTCGGCGTCGTAATCATCCTGGGCTTCTTCAAAGAATAAACTGGCTGTTAAATCAACCTGTTTTTCATCATTACTTGCCATATTAACTCATTCCATATAATTTTTCTTATCTTGCTCATGTATCGGCACATATATGGCGTGACTTTATGCCGGATCAGGTTATTGAAGGTGGGGAATGGATAGAATTTGGCAGGCTAATACGACTGTAATTGTCTAAATTCGTGGGTTGAGCCAGCCGCGAAATTACTCCCGGCTCGGCTCTATTTGTGAAGTCTAGAAGTTAATTCCAAGCCGGACATATATTTGAAATGAAGAATCAGAGCGGTCCAGGCGCCGGGAAAGATCCAGTCGGAGACTTTCCTCGAACGAAACCCCGATGCCGATCGACTGCTTGACCTCCGCGTCTCCAAGCTTTCCGGCCTCTTCCGAAATTTGGCCCGCATTGTAAAGAAGCAACCCGGTAATATCGGTTTTTGGAAAAGTAAGTCTGTATTCGACATTGCCCAGCCAGAATTCCTGCCCGCTATATTCCTTATGCCTGTATCCCAGAAGCGTCTCAAGGCCGCCCAGAAAATAGCGCCGGTGCAGGGGCAGCAGGCCGTCCGACCCGCCATAGCCCGCTTTAATATAAAAGCCGCTGTATTCATTCAGGCTTTGAAACCGGCCGGCCCGGACGAAATAGCGAGTGAAATCGAAATCATCATTCCAGCCGTCCGGAAGCCATTCGAGCTCCGCCGTTCCCATCCAGAAAGACTGCCCGAATCGCGCTTCCCGGTCGCTGTTATCGAGATCACTTTTCAATATGATGGAGGCCATTTCGGCTCCATCCAGGGCCTCGATCCCGCTCGCGCGCTCTGCCGCCGGAACACTGCCAAAATTACTTCCGAATGCCTTCGAACCGCCGAACATTGACCAGAGATCGGTATGTGCATCCAGCCAGGTGTATTTTTCCACCAACGTGCCAATTTCCACATTGAAATAACTCAGGGGAGTAAAACGCCCAAAAATATAACCACCTTCGGCCTCATAGTAATCGCGGTAATCCTCGGTGGCCAGCAGCGCAAAAACCGTATTATCATTTCGTTGCATCAGCCAGTCATCCTGGGTCGCCAGCTTCCGGTAAAAAGACCCGCCAAGGGTAATCGGGTGCTTCAGCCAGAACGATTGCTCCAAACCGACATAATACCGCCATTCTTCCGACGAAAACGCATACCCGGAGTATATTTCCACATTAGGCAGGAGCGAATCCTCATCGGTAAATTGCACTCCCAATAGCGGCGTGGCCCCGTCCACCCGATCGTAATAAAATCTTATGATTGTGGAAAAATCCTTTTCCTTATTGTGCCAGCGGGTCCAGCGGTCAAACTGAAATTTCTTTTTTCCGCCGGATGCCTGCACCCGGCCGTAAACAGTAGCGCCCTTGGCAATATCGACCTTACCGTCTATGGAGATCACGTCTCCGCGGATGACTGCCTGCTGACCGACGGAAATATCTCCGTAAACAGCGATGACATCCTCGTTCACTTCGCCGTTGATCACGATATCGGCCCAGAATGAGACTACCGAGCCCCGGATGAAATCGCCGCCGGCAATATTGATGTCATTGAAAATCGAGATATTGTTCTTCTTCCTGCTGCGGAATTTGACATCCGACTCCGGGTCCTTTTGATAAAAGAGTATGCGTGTTTTTTTGTTGTCAAAAACAACATCCGTTTTATCGATTAAATCAAACGGGTAACCGGCGCCCGACGACATAAAACCCTCGTTGTTGAGTACGACCGATCCCTGATAGCTGATTTCGTGATAGGATCGGTTGTCTTCCAGCGATTCCATCCTGAATGATTGTGATGAATCACCGGCAAAAACAGTCATGACGGCGGTCTTGCCTTCCAATGAAATCTCCATATAATTTATCAGATCGAGCGGCAGGTCGAACTTCTTATAATTCTCCGCGGCCTGCAGATTAAGGGATAACAATATCAATGATATTATGATAATTGGATATTTATTTATAGTCATCATATCCTCCGCTGTTCATCTCAGTCCGCATATATAGTAATCGTTATATGTGCAAGAAGAAACCTTTTATTTTAAAAATCTTTCCCGGTAATCGGCAAGGGCCTGATGATGTGAAATAAAGGCGATTTTCTCAGGCAATTCATCGAATCCAAAAAACCTGACATCCTGTGCGTCATCGGCCGGCGCCAGTCGGCCTCCGATTTTTCTGCCCAGATACAAAATCAGGACGGCGTTCATTCTCGGATCGTCGTTTCCGGAATATACTTCGAATAACGATTCCAGCCGGATTTCAAGCCCGGTTTCTTCCTGAACCTCCCGCACGGCCGTCTGTGAAGGATGCTCCGACCACTCCATAAAGCCGGCCGGAATGCACCACCACCCGACGCGCGGCATGACCGCCCGTTTCACCAGAAGAATTTTTCCTTCCTCGACCACAATGGCTCCGGCGGCCGGTATCGGATTATGATAGTAAATGAAATCGCATTTATCATTTAAACATCTTAATCGGTCCCTGCCATCAATCATCTCCATATTGAGGTCGCCGCTGCAACGGGGGCAGAATCTATACCCGAGAAATTTCCCCTTTCTCTCAAACAGTGCTTTTTCATCAAGCATTATTCGATCCAATTAAAGCTCCCTTCCCGACCTTGAGCACGATCAAAGTAGTGTCGTCACTCGGCGGATCGGTATTGTCGAATTTTTTCTTATCCTTCAAAATGCCGTCCGCGATTTCATCCGGCGTGAGATTACGGTTTCGTGTCACATAATCTATTATACGTCGTTCGCCGTATTCCTCTCCGCTTTCGTTCATTGCCTCCGAAAGGCCGTCAGTATAGAAAAATAGAAGATCGTTATCATTCATGCGTACCAATCCATCCTCGTAGAGTACGCCGGTAAAGGCCCCGATCAAAAGCCCGCCCCGGGACAAGAATTCATGGGTCCCGTCCGCCCGGACAAGAATGGGATAATTATGTCCTGCATTGGAATACTTGAAATCACAACTGATTGGGTCAAATTCGCCATAGAACAGAGTTGCGAATTTCTCCGATGACGTCATCTGCGTCACATAATGGTTGATATTTTTCATTATCCTGGTAATATCATTATTATTTCCTATTTCCGAACGAAGCATGGCTTGTATCTGTGTCACCATCAGGGCGGCCGGCAGCCCTTTGCCGGAAGCATCCGCGATTACCATCCCGAAGGTGCCGTCTTCCCGGTGGATGAAATCATAAAAGTCGCCCCCGATTGTTTTCGAGGGAAAAGAGCAGGCGCATATCTGAAAGTTGTCCGCCGCCGGCGGGCATTTCGGCAGAAGTTCCACCTGAATCTGGCGGGCCATATTTAATTCTTCCGACAACCGCTGTTTTTCAAGCGAATCCTGGTAAAGCCTCGAGTTGGTCAGCGCCGTAACAAGCTGATTGGTAATCACGCCCAGCATGGTAATATCTTCAGCATTGTATTTAAACCCGGATCGCTTATCGGTAAGCGCCAGAAAACCCAGGAGATTATCGGCGTCCTTCAACGGAAGGATCAGCCTGACCTGGCGCTTCTGCATTTCGGTATAGAGCTGACTGTTTTTATTGTACAGGGTCAGGCGGTCGATAAATGTCAGATTTTCCAGTTGGTTGACACCGCCCAGGAAATAATCCTCACGGTTGATAATAACCCGCTTGGCATAATCTTCCGAGGGCTGCAACACATACTCGGCCAGTTTATCATCATAAAGCACGAAATAAACCCGTTCGGTCATGAGACTGCTTCTTAATGTCCGCTCGATCAAGCTTTTTAACTGCTCCGGATCAAGAACCGAAATCAGGCTTTTGGAAAGCTGCTCCATCACATGCCGATAATCGGAGCGCCCCTTAATAAAAATCCGCTTGATGATATTATCCAGCTGGACGTTGATGGGCTGGAATAATATCAGCGCCATGACGATAAAGGCAATATTGACAATGGTGGTCTTTTCGCCCAGAAATGAAGTAATAAGTTTGTCCGCCTGCCCGACCAGAAGAATGTAAACTCCGACCAGTATCGCCGAGGACAGGGTATAGACCAGCGACTGCCTGACAAGGACGGTGATGTCAAGGAACCGATGAGTCACTACCGACCAGACCACCGACCCGGCCCCTGCCAGCAAAGTGATCAGAAGCAGCGGCCTTTGGTATGACAATGATATCTCTATTGACAAAACCTGGGGAACAAGGAAAGCAATCGAGTAACATATAACCGCCGCCGTAATCCCCCAGACCATCATGTTCGATTGTTTTTTAATATCGGGATTGGCCACCAGTGATCTGCCTTTGATAAGAAAATATATACCCATGGCGGCATAGATGAGATTTATCAGTGAAAACAGTGTAATTTCGGAACTGAGCAATAATGTGAAACCAAGAACTACCCACTTAAGCAGAGAAGACAGCGGTTCCAGAATAAGAGAGAGAAATCCGTCACCCGATTCTATATCCAGAATCGTCAGGATTCTTTCGGGATTATTGAAGAATATCACCAGTATCAAATGGAAAATATGCGGCAGAAATATCAGATATCTCAGCTTTGCTCTTTTCATGGCCGAAAGGCGGTCGATCGGGAAAACCCATGAGAAAAGCAGGAATGCCGGGAAGAACAGCTCCCAAAGATATAGTAGATTATAAATAATCGATTCTTCAAAGGGCGCCTCGGCGGAGACAGTCGGCTTGACAATTTCACCGAAGGCAAGGAAGACCGGCCCGAGAGCGGCAAAAAAGAGCATCATCCCGGTTATCCGATTCAACCGGGCCGAGAAATTGTCGCGGGTAATACTGAAGGCGAGGAAAAGGAAAACCCCGCCGAATACGAAGTACACCGCCGTTAATATAATCTGCGTAATATCCATTTACTCATTAGACCGTTTAGATCTATATATGTTTTACTAAAGTAACCCGTGTCGGTCGTCCCGGAACGGCGTCGATTAGAACTTCATCCATCAGGGCCCTTGTAATAAAGACACCTCTCCCGACTTCTTTGAGAAGATTTCCATCCTCGATCGGGTTTTCGATTTTCTCGGGATCAAAGCCGTCACCTTCATCGGCCACAACAATCACTATCTCAGAATTTCTGGCAGCCACTTCGATCATAACCGCTTTTTCAAAAACTGATTTGTTGCCGTGGACAATGGCATTATTGACAATTTCGGTAACGGAGATGGCAATGTCCGCGATTGTCGGTTTGTCAACTCCGAATTTACCAAGCCTGTCTTCGAGAAAACTGTCAACATCGACCAGAAACTCCTGAGAAGAAGGGATCCTGATGCTGTTTTCCGTTAAAATTGGTTTTTCCATATTTGAATTTCCGTTTAACTAAAAAGGGCAGGCTGGGTCCCAACCTACCCACATTATCATTTTACAATTACCGGCATGTATGCCTAAAAAGATTTTATGGCGTCATCAACAGTATCGTAAGCTTCAAAAACAGTCGCCAGTTTGGTTATGATTAAAAGAGATTTTATCTTCTCTGTGACATTGGCAATTTTCAACTCACCCTTATTATTGCGCAGGGTTGTGAGGCCGGAAATCAGAATGCCCAGCCCGGTGGAATTCATCCATTCCACGCGCGACAGGTCGATAACGAATTTCTTCCTGCCTTGCTCTATCATCTCATGGAGCCTCTCGTGCAGGATGGTCGCGTCCGGCCCACCCATAATTTTACCCTTGGGCTCAAGGACGATGACACCCTCCTGTTCAAAATCGCTTAAGTTCATTAATTATATGCCTCCGATTAAGTTATCTTCAAACCTAAATCGTTTTTTCAGGACCGTCCCCCGAAAGTATAACCGGGGCAATAGCCTGTATTTTCAAAAATCCATAAATTATACGCCGGTGTCAAGGTATTTTTGCCCGTTTAACTGTTGTCCAATACAGGGCTTAATCTGACTATTTGACGTGCCGACAGAACGGTGGTTTAATTTATTTTTTAATTCATTTTTTCGGCGTCAATGACTCAAAAAGTCCATTTTAATATCGGATAGTTAGAGCAAATTAACCATATTTTCAACAGGCTTGATTTTATACAATATAACGGTATATTAAAATATTGAGGCACAATATATTGTTATATTTTTTAAAGAAATTGCTTTTTTTTGTTGACTTACCGCGTATTTTTAATTAGTCTGCAAGCCGCTTTGAAGAAGGGTCGGGAAATAGGGTCCAACTTGGGACCGTACTGCGTAAATTGTTAATATGTAATTACTTATGCCGAATTTGTGATTTCTGGCAAGGGAAGTTTATGCGTTCTTTCGAAAAAAGCGAAAAATGTGATAATATCTTGAGATATATGAGGCTAAATTAATATGGAAAGCACCATAACCGGTCAGGGAAGAAGTATGATTGATATTATTGCCGGGCCATCGGTGGAATTGATGGCCATTACCCCCGGTGCAGAACAGGTCATAGAATCGGCTTGTCGGACCTGCTATTTGTCGTTTCACAGGTATAATCCGCCCGATTCGACCGCGGAGCTGATCAGGAAAGTTATTAGGAAAAAACACCATTCGGTTCTGGAACATGCCATGGCAACCTTTCGGATTAAGGGCGGTTCAAGAACCTTCACCCATGAGCTGGTCAGGCATCGACTAATGTCCCCATCCCAGGAATCGCAACGGTATGTCGAATACGGCAAGACGCGAAATTTTGATGTCGTTCTTCCGCCGACGATTGAAAATTCGGTGTTTAAAGACCGATATCTAGAAATGGCCTCTCAGTGTGAGAAGTTTTATACCGAGATGGTCAAGGCCGACATTCCCCAGGAAGATGCCCGATATATTCTTCCGGGCGGAACCACATCGGAAATCGTGATTTCGGCAAATTTCAGGGAATATCGTCATATATTCGAGGTCCGCTGCAGTCCCAGGGCGCATTGGGAGATCCGGGGTATCTGCCTGCAAATGCTCGATGTTTTGCAGGCCGAGGCGCCGATTGTGTTCGGCGATTTTGTCATCGATCGTGAAAATCAGTCGGCCAGTCTTATTGAAAGTCAGGAGTAGTCATGGAAGAAAATAAAGATTTTGAACTTACGGAAAATTCCATCAAGGTTCTTGAGCGGCGCTATTTGAAGAAGGATGACCAGGGACAGGTCGTGGAAACCCCGGATGAGTTATTTCGCCGCGTCGCCGGGGCCATTGCCGAGCCGGAAAAGAAATACGGTGCGTCGGCCGATGAGGTTCGCGCAATAGATGGAAAATTTTATGATATGATGCGCCGGCTGGAATTCATGCCGAATTCGCCGACTTTGATGAATGCCGGACGGCCTCTGGGGCAGTTGTCGGCCTGTTTCGTTCTTCCCATCGGTGATTCCATGGAATCGATTTTCGACGCCGTCAAACATACCGCCCTGATTCATAAATCGGGCGGCGGAACCGGCTTTTCCTTCGCGCGGCTGCGGCCGCGTAATGCCGTCGTCGCTTCGACTTCCGGGGTCGCCTCGGGGCCGATTTCGTTTATGCGGGTCATCAATTCGGCCACTGAAGCGGTCAAACAGGGAGGAACCAGGCGCGGGGCCAATATGGGAATTTTACGCGTTGATCACCCTGATATTATGGAGTTTATTTCCTGCAAAGATGACCTTAAGGAACTGACCAATTTCAACATCTCGGTTGCCATGACCGATGCCTTCATGCGGGCCGTTGAGGGGAACGGCCAGTATGAATTGATCGATCCGCGGACCGGGTCCGTTTATGTCAGAGATGGTCAGTCGGCGCATTTGAATGCGCGTAAAGTGTTCAACAAGATTGTCGAACATGCTCACCGGACAGGCGAACCGGGGTTGATGTTTATCGACCGCATGAACGACGGCAACCCGGTCACCAAAGTGGGGCTTTATGAATCCACCAATCCCTGCGGGGAACAGCCGCTCCTTCCGTATGAAAGCTGCAATCTCGGTTCACTCAATCTCAGCAAGATGGTTCGGGCCGTGGTGGATCTTAATTCGCCCCATGAGCTCTCGCGCTATGAGGTCGATTGGGAAAAGCTTGACCGCACCGTGCGAACCTGCGTCCATTTTCTTGATAATGTCATTGAAGCCAACAAATACCCGCTTCCTGAAATCGACTTCCACACCAAGGAAAATCGTAAAATCGGTCTCGGGGTCATGGGCTGGGCCGACATGCTGATCCTTCTTGGTATCCCGTACAATACCCAGGAGGCGCTTAACCTGGCCGAAAAAGTGATGTCAAGAATAAATAAGGTCGGTCATGATGAATCTCAAAAAGCAGCCGAGCGCCGCGGTGTTTTTCCCAATTGGTCCAAATCCTTCTTTTACAAAGACGGCAATGGCCCGAAAATGCGCAATTCGACCGTGACCACCATCGCTCCCACCGGAACCATTTCTATCATTGCCGGCTGCTCTTCCGGAATCGAGCCGTTGTTCGCCGTTTCCTATGTACGAACGGTCATGGACAAAACCCGTATGCTTGAAGTCAATCCGATTTTCGAGCGGGTCGCAAAGGCGCGCGGATTCTATTCGCAGGAACTGATGGAAGAAATCTCGAAAAATAATTCCATCGCCAATATCGAGGAAATTCCGGAAGATGTCCGGAAGGTATTCGTGACCACGCATGACGTTACGCCGGAGTGGCATGTCCGCATGCAGGCGGCCTTCCAGAAACACACCGATAATGCCGTTTCCAAAACCATCAATCTGCCCGGTGAAGCCAATTTAAAGAATGTCGAGGATGCTTACTTGCTGGCGTACAAACTTGGCTGCAAAGGAATCACTATCTATCGGGATGGCAGCCGCGCCGAACAGGTTCTTTCGACGGGAGCCACGACCGATCCGGGCAGCGCCCAAGCCGACCTTAAAATCGGTCTGCAGAAAAATGTCAAGGATCGCCCGCAGACCTTGCCCGGCATAACCGAAAAAATCAAAACCGGTTACGGTAATCTATATGTGACCGTCAATATTCTTGAGGGCAAACCGTTTGAAGTGTTTGCCCAGATCGGAAAGTCGGGATATTCCACCATGGCGGATACCGAAGCCATCTGTCGCCTGATCTCACTGGCCTTCCGCTCCGGGGTGCCGGTTGAAATGGTTATCAAGCAATTGAAAGGCATCGGAGGTTCGACACCCGTTTTCGGAAACGGCGCTCTGATTTCTTCAATTCCTGATGCTATTGCGCATGTTTTGCACACTCATTTCGGTGATGGAAAAGAAATTAAGCGCGACTTGGACATCTCTTCGGAATTCTGTCCCGATTGCGGCGGCCGAATAGAGCACGAAGCGGGATGCATTCTTTGTCGATCCTGTGGTTATTCAAAATGCTGATTGTGCCGATATAATTTCGGAGGAGGTATAACTATTGCCTCCTCCGGAGTTATTTTGATTTATGGCACAAGCAGATTATATACCGGCCGGAAGAACCTCTCGTATTGTCAAGAGTACGAAGGAAATACAGATACAGACGGAATATGCTTACCGGCCCAATCCGAGGCTGACCACGTCGGTTATTTCCGGCGGCCAGGTGATCCACAAGATTCAGCAGGACCTTCATTCACCCATCGATACTTTTGAGCAAAAAACCAAAGTCGAATCGATGCTTCGCAAACAGCACCTTGAGGTGATTAAGGTTATTCAAAGTAAAGATTATTCGGATGATATTACTTTCAAGGCGACCAAAGCCGCGCCTCCGACGACGGCATCAGTTTATGAATCCCTGGCCGGCATCAACGGCGTCGAGCGGGTTTTTCGGATTGATAATGAAGGATGTTTTCTTGACCCGCAGGTATCCGAAGCATTCAATAAAAGATTCTCAGCCGTGCTTAAAAATCTGCATGAAGTTCTGAATATTTTCTCTGAGCTTCCCGGAGGCAAACGGGAAAGCGGGTTGGTCGAAATCGAACCGCGCCGGTTGTATTTTATTTCAAGCGGGTATGAATGTTATTTCATGCTGACGCGCCGGTCGATCACCGATGCCGAGGTCCAGCCGATTCTTCAGTCCGCCCCCCGGATCTGATTCGATTTTTTTCAGTACATAAAAATTGGAGAGAGTAAATTGTTTGAAAAAACTCCTCATTCCCTTACGGTAAAGGGTTTTTACAGCCACTTCCGTCATTTTGCCTTCGCTACCATCCATTAAGGTGGGTCACGGCGTCGGCGCAGCCGAGAAGAGACGACCTTCATTAATGAGTTGTTAGAGATTTTTCAAATCTTCCTCTCTCCAACAATACTAACATATAGTATACGAAAATTAATCTTACCGCAATCTATTTTTTCATTCAGTTGCTAAAAAAAATATAATTGATTATTATCTATTAACTGAATCGGAAATTAGGGAGTGTTTCTTGACTATGATCTACTCGGTTGGAATTGACTTGATTGAAATCGACCGCGTCCGGAAGGCGCTTGGCCAATGGGGGGAAAGGTTCGCCAGACGCGTCCTGGGAGAAGAAGAACGTATTCTCTATCGGGAAAAGCAAAATAAAGTACAGTTCCTGGCTGGACGTTTTGCCGCCAAGGAAGCCGTCATGAAGGCGCTGGGTACTTTTCTGGACTCCGGCGTGCATCTTCGCGATATCCAGATTTTAAATGACCTGTATGGTAAACCATATGTGCATCTTGAAGATAACGTCCGTGAAAGAATTCTTGATAAAGAAGTAAAAGTATCTATTACTCATGAAAGAAAAATGGCCGCCGCCGTGGCTATCATTACCGGAGACTAAAATGAGCCAGACCAATATTCTCGATATCTTCAGAGAATCAAACGCCCTGCTGGAAGGACATTTCAAACTTACCTCCGGCAAACACAGCGATGTTTATTATGAAAAATTTAATATCCTCAGACAGCCGCGCATGTGCGAAAAAGTATGCATCGAAATGGCCAAAAGTTTCGAGAAGGATAATGTCGAATTAGTGGTCGGCCCGACCACCGGCGGAATTATCATCGCCTATGAAGTTGCCAAGCATCTTGGTGTCGATTCCATCTATGCCGAAGCAGCCGAGGACGGCAAGGGGAGAGTCTTCAAGCGCGGTTTCTTTATCGAGGAGGGAACCAGGGTTTTGATTGTCGATGATGTCCTGACCACCGGCACATCGATTTTCGAAGTTATCGAGCTGGTCAATAAATACAAGGCAAATATTGTCGGTATTGGCGAATTTCTCGACCGTTCCGGCGGCAAGGTTAAATTCGATTATCCTTTCAAGCCGCTGGCCACGGTCTCGGCCGATGCCTGGGAACCGGATGACTGCCCGTTGTGTAAAAAGGGCGTGCCTATCACTCAAAGGGGAAGCCGGAAATTTTAGATAGGAGGTCGTCGTATCGATTATTCTTAGAAAGAATTTTACATTTTATAAAACAGTGGTGGCAGCGATGAAATATTTGCCCGGTTTACTTTTTATTTTCTTTTCCTTTATTATTTCCGTAAATGCTCAAATCAAAGATGACTCTGCACAAAATCGCGACAATAAACCTCCCTGCATCCTGATTGAATTTAATTCTTTCGATAAATTTATCAAGTATTATGATTCCGGGAACTTCGATTCGATTTATGCCATGGTCGATTTTGTGACCGGTTTTTGTAACGCAGCAGAACCGGTTTATCGGATGAAAATCCTGTCAGATATTGTTCAGAATCAATTCGATGAAAATAATTATGACAGCACCCTGCTGGATTATTTATTGTATAATTCCAACAAGAGATATCAATTCTGGCCGCCGGTTTCTTCCTCGCTATATTTTTCTGAATATACCATCACGCAGGAAGACATTGATAAATATACCAGATTTGACAGCCTTACGCATCGAATCGCCGATTCATGTGTCATGAATATCGACAGCACCAATATAGAATATCTTATTTGCCGGTTATATACCGGCGATACCGCGTATTTTTTTGATGCCCTCAGAAACCGGAAATACCCCGAATCAAAAATAACCCGCGAATATCATACACGGGCCAAAAATATTCTGACCAGCCCGCTCGGGAGCCTGTACGGCCTGGCCGGTGTCTGGCAGGGCGTCGGCAATTATGATTTCTTCGGGACCCATCCGCAGGTGGGAATCGGAATGAGTGTAAAGAAAGTGCGGGCATTTTGCGATCTGGCCATATTATTCGGATTCGTCAATTCAAAAGAATCCTATCTGGTCGATTTCGGCGGCGCGGTTGCAGGGTCGAATTCATTTTATGATTTTTATATCGGCCTCGAGCCGGGATATGGGCTTGTTAAAAAAAACCGGTATCAATTTGATCTTCTGGGCGGCATCGGCTATGAGACTCTTCAGGCCCGCAAACTTTCCAACAAAAACTCCAGCACCTGGCTGAGAGCCATAAATATCAACGGCGGTATCGGGTTAAAGTATTTTTATGATCCTTTTGAAACCAGATATCTTTCGGTGCAATTGAGAATCATTCATACCAATTTTGAAAACGGCGCGGGCGATGCGCTGGCGGGAGAGGCGATTTCTCTAAGATTTATCTGGGCCTTTTTGGGAAATCAAAAAAGAGCTGAGGTTGAAAGATTGCATTATTTTTGATCGCCGGCGAATTTATCATTCAGTTCCGATATCATTTCGTCAACATCAAGCCCCTTGTTCTCGATCAACTCGCCGATCGTACTCCAGACCGGCTCGCCGCAGACGACACAGCGAATACCCCGGCGAATCAAATAGGCATCTATTTCGGGATATATTTTAAGAAGATCCTCCACGGTATCGGATGCCTGAATCATAATCAGATATTCTTCATCTGCTTTATTTTTTTAATTATCGCGGTCGTTGAGCGCCCTCTGGCCAGCTTAATTCTTTTGACTTTGCCGCCGTATGATTTCACGAAAGCGGCCCCGACAATTTCCGATATTTTATAGTCGGCGCCTTTCACCAGCACATCCGGCCTGACCATCTGTATCAGTTTCTCCGGGGTTTCTTCGGAAAACATGATGACATAATCGACTGCTTCGAGAGCCGTCAAAATCGCGGCCCGGTCACTTTGATTCTGCACCGGCCGCTCTTTGGATTTGAACTTTTTGACCGAGCTGTCGGTGTTGAGCCCGACTATAAGAATATCACCGAGCGCCTTCGCCTTCCTGAGATAATCGATATGCCCGAAATGCATGATATCGAAGACCCCGTTGGTGAAGACTATTTTCTTCTTCGAGCGCCGGAGATTTTTGATTAATTTTTTCGTATCCGGTGAAGATGCGGTTTTAAATATTTTTTTCGACATAGTAAAGTGTCCATCTAATTGAATACTCACTTAAAATGTCGAAACCTCCCTCGCTATGCTCGGGACCTTCGACCCTTCGGGTCTCAGGCAAGGGATTTCGACCTACCAGCCTAATACTTCCCGAACAGCTTCCATAACCAGCGATGGAAGGCATGCACCCCCGCGACCGGCTCGGCATACATCATGATACATTTCCCGCTGACTACATCCAATCCGGCTGTCTTCGCCTTTTCGACCAATCGGCTGAAATCGGCGCCCTGCTGGAACCACACCTTTTTAATTCCGCTATTAATAATATCATCCATTATCGATTCAGCCTTGTCCGGCTTCAGGCAAATAAAGGCGGCTTCTGCCTTGTTGGGAAGCGTGGATATTCCGGTAAAAACTTTGTCGCCCTCAATTGTTTCGGCGGTCGGATGCACCGCCATGACTTTGTAGCCATTGGTTCGAAGGGTCTTATATACGGCGTTGCCGAACTTCTTGCCCGACGGCGAAACGCCAAAAATTGCAATATTTTTTGATGCGACGAAATTTTTGACTGAATCATTCATATAATTTATCCCGCGAAATCATCGCCATTGGCAAAATTGTGTTTTAATTCTCTGGTCAGAACAACATTCGAGACAGTGGCCGTGCCGACCTCACCGACCACGATTCCGGCGGCACAATTAGCTATTTCGGTCGCTTCATTCAGACTGGCTCCGGCGGCGACTGCCGCGACAAAGGCGGCCACAACCGTATCTCCCGCCCCGGTGACATCATAAACTTTTTTCGCCACCGTCGGGAAATAATCAATATCCCCGCCTTTGCTGAACAGGGCCATGCCTTTTTCGCCACGTGTGATCAGGACGGAATCGGAATCCAGCTTTTCGAGAAGATATTTACCGACCTGCCGCAAATCGGCATCGTTTTTTATTCTTCGTCCGGCCACGAATCCGGCCTCATGATGATTCGGCGTCACGACCGAGACCTTTTTATATCTGAAAAAATGACTCTCTTTCGGATCGACGCCGATAAATATATTTTTCTCACGACAGATTGGAATTACCTTTTCCAATAGTGAAGCGGTTAATACCCCCTTGCCATAGTCTGAAATTATCACGCCGTTCATTTCGTCGATAATCGAGTTAAATTTGTTGAATATACGCTCCTCGACTTCGGCCGAAACTTCGACCGCGTCCTCGCGATCGGCCCTCACCACTTGCTGCGAATGTGCAATGATTCGGGTTTTAATGGTTGTCCGGCGATTCTCGTCATTGATCAGAAAATCCCTGGAAATGCCTTTTTCCTTGAGCAGTTGCGAGAGTTTGACCGAGGCATCATCCTGGCCCACCGTCCCGATCAAAAACGGCTCATTGCCAAGCGCCGCAATATTGTTGGCCACATTGGCCGCGCCGCCTAGGCTGAGCGATTCGGTAATAATTTCCACCACCGGGACCGGCGCTTCAGGAGAAATCCGGTTGACCTGCCCGTGGAGATATTCGTCAAGCATTATATCGCCAAGAATTAAAATCTTTGCTTTTCCTATATTTGCTGTTATCTTATCAATTCTGTCAATCTTTATTGGCATATGACGAAACCCGTATTAGGTTGTTAAAAATTTTTGCCAATATATAAAAAGATTTGACGTCTTACAAGTTTAATTGAGGAGTAAACATGGATTTAAAACAACAACGCATAAATATCGAACTCGGCGAGAAGGAAGCCGAAGGAACTTATGCCAATATGGTTATGATTGGCCATTCGCCGACCGAGATTATCTTCGATTTTATTCGGATAATGCCGGGAATGCCCAAAGCCAAGGTTCAATCGAGAGTGATTATGACGCCGGCCCACGCTAAAATGATGAACAAAACCCTGACTGAAAACCTGGCTAAATTCGAAAAGCAGTTCGGCGAAATTAAGGTTCATGGCGGGCCGGACGCTCTTCATGGAAAAAATATCGGATTTGAATCCTCAATCTCAAGTGGAGAAAACAAGAATGACTAAGGGTTATTTTGCCTTTGTATTGCATAATCATCTTCCTTATGTGATCGCGCATGGACGCTGGCCGCACGGCATGGATTGGCTCTCCGAAGCGGCCGCGGAAACCTACATGCCGCTCATCAGGATAATGAATGAACTTATTGGTGAAGGAGCCAGACCGAAACTCACATTCGACATTTCGCCTGTTTTGTGCGAGCAGTTGGCCGATGAGTCATTCAAGAGCGAATTTGTCAATTACCTGCAACAGAAAATCAAAGCGGCACAGCATGATGAGGAAGAATTTCATAAATACAGCCAGCCCGGAATGCTTAAAATTGCCCATTTCTGGGAGAAATTTTATGGCGATACTCTGGCCCGATTCAACGCCATCGGGCACAACATTTTAGGCGAATTCAGGAAGCTCCAGGACGCTGGCTATCTCGAAATTATGACCTGCGGTGCGACTCATGGGTATTATCCGCTGCTTTCGCGTGATGAATCGCTGCAGGCCCAGACCAAGATGGCGGTCAAAAACTATCGGAAACATTTCGGGCGCGAACCCCGGGGTATCTGGCTGCCCGAATGCGCCTATCGGCCGCGCTATAACTGGGCTCCGCCGGTCCCGATCGATGGATCTACGGAAGCTTATCCGCGCAAAGGCTCCGATGAATTCCTCTCCGAAAACGGACTCGACTATTTTATTGTCGATTCGGCCCTTCTCAAAGGCGGCAAATCGATCGGCGTTTATCTCGATCGATTTGAGGCCCTCAAAAGGCTGTGGGGACGTTTCGAAGAGCAGTATAAGCCGCGTGAGGTGGATGTCGATAAAACGCCGCGCGATGTCTATCTGGTCAGCTCGGCCGCCGAGGGCAAAAAACCGGTCGCTATTTTCACACGCGACCCCGAAACCGGATTGCTGGTCTGGTCAGGAGAGCACGGTTATCCCGGCGACGGGCATTACCTCGATTTCCATAAGAAGCGGTTTCCCGGCGGGCTTCGCTACTGGGCGGTAACCTCCGCCAAATCAGATTTGGCCGACAAAGTGGAATACGATCTCGGCGGCGCTATTGCGCGCATTCCGGAAAACTCCGGCCATTTCGCCGACAAGGTTCACGGTATTCTGGTGAACCATTACAAAGAACATAAGCAGGCCGGAATATTGATGGCGCCGTTTGATGCCGAGCTGTTCGGGCACTGGTGGTTCGAGGGGCCGCATTTTCTCAAGGAAGTTATCAGGAAGGTCTCGGCCGATCCCGACGTTGAACTGACTTTTTTGGGCGAACATTACGACCGCGTCAAGCCGACCGAAATTATCTCCATACCGGAGGGTTCCTGGGGCGAGGGCGGCAACCATTACATCTGGCTGAATGAGGAAAATGAGTGGACCTGGCGGCGCATTTATGAATCCGAGAAGAAAATGTGCGAGTTGGCTCAGTATTATTTTACTCACAAGAATGATATTGCCAATGAAATCGTGGATATAATGAAACAGGCAGCCCGTGAATTGATGCTGATGTCGGCTTCCGACTGGCAATTCCTGATCTCGACCTGGTCGGCCCGCGATTATGCCGAACTTCGCCTGTCGAATCATTACTCCGATTTCAAAAGACTGGCCGAGATGGCGGATAAGAAGATCAGGGGAGAGGAACCGTCAACCGGTGACTGGGAATTTTTCGGCGACTGCAGCCGTCGCGATTCGCTCTTTCCGGAGATCGAACTGGAGTGGTTCGCCCGAGTCGAATACCCGGTGTAGCAATTATTTTATCCCATTTCCCCGATCGGTGGAAATGATTAATAAAAGGCGGGTTTCAAACCCGCCTTTATTATTGAGGTCTATCAGCACACGGGCGAGGCGCCGCCCTTATAGAGGTATTTAATCAGGTAAGTCACATCGAGAATATTTATAATACTGCTGCCGTCGGCATCGCATACTGACAAATTCTGGGGAACCTGCCCGCCCTTGTATATGTAGTTGATAAGGAATGTAATATCCAGAATATTGATCGTGCCTCCGCCGTCAATGTCGCCGCAAAGCGGTTCGGTGACCGTCATAAACTGATTTACGCCGACACCATAGAGATATTGACTTATGCCGCTCGGCCATTCAATTTTCAGCGTGTCTATAACCATGGCATCACCAAAGCCGAAATGCACATTAAGTTCATTTTGTCCGCAATATCCGGTCTGGCTGGAAATCTCGCGCATTTGCCAGATTTCCTCGCCGCCAATAACCGCCTTCGCCCGCACTTTCGTCCCGATTGCCGACCGATTGGAAAGTGACCCCACACATTTTAGATTCAGCCAGTTGTTTTCATTTCCATTATTAGCATAAAGAGCGTTGTTCTCGTTTCCATTTGTGCACTTGGCAATAAAAAGATCAAGGTCGCCGTCACGGTCGTAATCGGCGCAGGCGGCGCCATAGGAACTGCCGGTATCATTCACGATATCACCTTCAATGACCTTAGCAAATTCACCGCCGCCGATATTTTCATAAAGATAATCTCTGCTTTCTCCGTTCCATGTATAATTGGCCACGAAGAGATCGAGATCACCATCATTGTCAAAATCCCCCCAGAAGCTTCCAAACGAATAGCCGCCGTCAGTGACAACCACGCCTTCGGTGACTCTTGTAAAGGTCCCATCGCCATTGTTGGCATACAGGAAATTATTTCCCGCATCATTCGGGCATACTTTCGTCACGAAAAGATCAAGGTCGCCGTCATTATCATAATCGCCCCAGCTCCCGCCAAATGATGTTCCTGTATCGTTGACAATATTGCCGGCCAATATTCTCTCGAATGTTCCGTCGCCAAGATTTTTAAATAGCCTGTTAAAATTGTTCGGATTGTCCTCACCGGGCACGGCGATGAAAAGATCCTGGTCATTGTCATTATCATAATCGGCCCACGACACGCCATAAGTATTATAATTATCGGTGGCGATTTCCCCGGTAGTCACTTTATTAAAAGTGCCATTGTCGTTTCGGAATAGGGAGTTGGTTCCGTAATTTGAGACAATAATGTCAAGGTCGCCGTCATTATCATAATCGGCCCAGGCCGCTGCCGTGGACCATTTGATTTCGGTGACTATTACGCCTGAAGTTACTCTCGAAAATGTCGCGCCACCCTCATTATGGTATAAATAATTCACCTGGGCCGGCCAGTTGGAGACAAAGGCATCGATCAGGCCGTCATTGTCGTAATCGCCCCAGGTGCTGGTTCGCGAATAATCGTAGGGCGATGTTATTATCTGGTCGGTTATTTTGGTGAAAGACTCGCCTCCGTTATTATGATAGAGGAAATTCTGCTGTCCGGCCGGATAGACAATATTGGTTACATAGAGATCTGGATAATTGTCATTGTCATAATCTATCCAGGCAATCCCAGCCGAACTGGCGCAGTCATTAACCTGAATTCCCTCCGTTATTTTGGTAAACTCGGCAAATAGAACTGCGCGATTATTTGTGTCTGTCTCCGATGAACCCCTGGTTTGGGCATATTCGGCGGATCCCGCTGTCGATTCAGATCGTCCTATTTGAGGAATGGCGACGATCAGCCAGCATATCCCGGCCGCCGTCACGACCAACGCCGAAATCTTATTAAATCGCTTCATGAAAAGGCTGCCTCCCAAAAAAGAAATTATTGCAAGAAACCAACCGGCGGTAATTTGATCCGCCTTCTGCCGGCAAAGATAGATTAGTCGTCTCGGGCCGGTGCCGATTCCCAGTGCCAACCGGACCAAAACCGAAAAAGCGGATGGCCGAAACCGTACATTTTTAAAGCGCGGTGAAATCTTAAGAGTTTTCAATGTTGCCTCCAAAATGGTCAAAATCCCTATAAGTAGGGTAGATTAGGAATGAAATTCTGTCATTCTATGTCCGGCCCGAGGTGATAAAACCTCCATTTTCGACTACCGGTGATTTGTCGCTCCGATTTGGCAGAATTGGGCGGGAGGTGATTTTTCTGTTGCCAAACCCTATTAAAAAATATCATTCTTGACCTATGAGCGTTTCGAGTAAATTATCGATCTGCCCGTATTGCAACGAAGAAATCACTCCCGGAGCGATTCTCTGTAAGCATTGCGGCTCATTATTGAAATTGCCGAAGAGCAAAAAGAGAGTGCCGTTCTGGCGGTCATCCTACATGCTCGGTGTTTATACCGGCATCATCTTCATGGTACTGATGATTTATTTGTATAATAAGACATTCTAATTCTGACAAAATTGTGTCTGAAACGGCCTCTGCTGAAGACATGTTTCTCTTTGACTAATCTTATCTTAATCCATTATATTAAAGTTTTGCAGGAAGCATAATCAGTTATGGAAAACAAGCCGCCTAAAATTCGCGATGATCTGATTATCCAGAAAATCCCCCAGAAGGACGGCTCTTTCCATTATGTTATCAAGGACCCCATTACCGCCCAGTTCTTCAAGGTTGGCGGACCGGAATATTTTATTATAAAAAGCTTTGACGGCAAAACCGGACTTGAAGATATCGCCACCGCCTTTAAGGCCAAATTTGAAACCGATCTCGAACCGGCCGAACTTGAGGCTTTCGCCGGGCAGATGCAGGATCTCTGCTTTCTCGATAACGATTTGACGCGCAAGGAACTTCTCAAAAAGCAGAAAGAAGCTTCCGCCGAAAAACACCGAACCACTCTTGGAAGACTGGTCTTCATCAAGGTCAAGGCTTTCAATCCGGGCAATATCTTCGACCGGCTGATCGAAAAAGTGCGGTGGCTGATGACGCGCAAATTTATTGTTTTGGCCACGCTTCTGATCGGTTTTGCCTTCTTTATCACGATGAATAACCTTCGTGCCATGGCCGACGGCTTCGTCGGGCTGCTTAATGTCCAGGGAATAGTTATTCTGTATTTATCATCATTTGTGGTGATCTTAATGCATGAATTCGCGCATGGTCTGACCTGCAAGTATTATGGCGGGGAAGTGCGCGAGATCGGTTTTCTGCTTATTTATTTTCAGCCCGCCTTTTATTGCAATGTCTCCGATGCCTGGCTGTTCCCGGAAAAGTATAAACGTCTGCTGGTTTCTTTTTCAGGCGGATTCTTTCAAATTTTTATCTGGGCCGTAGCGGTGCTGGTCTGGCGGGTCACCCAGCAGGATATTTTGTTGAACAAAGTCGCCCTGGCGGTGCTTTCGTTTACCGGGATATCGACTCTTTTTAATTTCAATCCGCTTCTCCGCTATGACGGTTATTACCTGCTCAGCGACTGGCTGGAAATCCCCAATCTGCGACTCAAGGCCAAAATGTACTGGCGGGCGGAAATAAAAAAATTGTTCTATCCGCGCGATGAGGGCCTGGCCAATATCCCGGAAAGAGAAAAAAGAATTTATTTTTACTATGGAATTTTGTCTTTTATTTATATACTTTTTGTTCTCGGATACTTTTTTCTGGTGGTAGAAAGGTTTTTGGTATCCGAACTGGGCGGCACCGGATTCTTGATTTTTGCCGCCATAATGGTGTTTTTGTTCAGAAATATAATAGCGGACACAGCCAAAGGAATGGCCGGTTTGGTTAAGTCGAAAACAGGATTTCTCAGAAGAAAGAAAACTCTTTCGATAACAGTAATTATCGTCGCTCTTTTGATCCTGTTATCCGTTTTTGTAAAAATAGAACTAAGGGTCAAAGGCGAACTGGTTGTAAATCCGCGCCATTCGCTTCTTCTGAAATATGACAACATCGGTTATGCCCAGTTGATCCGTTATAACGCCGATCAGCCCAATGCCGAAAATCAGCGGCAGGTGTCGGTTTTCGGAGGGGACTACAGCACCACCAGCCTTATCCCGCTGGTCACTATCGGCGATGATGTCGCCGAAAATCAGGTCATCGCACGTCTGGCCAACAGCGAGACATCACGCTTTATCGAAGAATATTCGGCGCAGTTGAACCAGGCCCGGGAGGAACTTCAGATTCTCAAACTTGGCGCGCGGCCGGAATCAATTGCCCAGGCCAGGAACACGCTGCAGGGACTGGAAGCCCAGTTGGAGTTGTCCACGAGAAATCTGACGCGAAAGAATGAGATGCTGAATAAGAAAGTCATCTCTGTTCAGGATTGGGAAGATTCCCGGACCGATTCGGTCGTCCAGGCGGCCAAAGTGCGGGCGGCCAAAAATGAACTTGACCTTCTGCTGGCGGGCGCACGACCGGAGGAAATCAGGGCCAAAGAAGCCGAAATTGAACAACTGCAAAGCAAGATCGATTTTCACAAACGGCAACGTGATTTCTATGAAATAAAATCGCCCATCAACGGTACAGTTATCAGTGTCGATACCGGCGAAGTAGCCTGCGAGATCGCTAATCTGGATACGCTTGATGCCGAGATTACCCTTTCGGAAAAGGAACTGGCCGATATCGCGCTGGACCAGAAAGTGAAATTCAAAGCGCGCGGCTATCCGTCATTATCATTTTATGGAACCGTATATCGAATCGGCACCAAAATTTATTTGAATAACAGGGGAGACAGAATATTCAAAGTGTCATGCCGTGTCCCCAATGAAGGGCATGTATTGAAGCCGGGAATGACCGGCGTGGCCAATATATATTGCGGCAAGAGGAAAATCAGCGAACATATATATCGAAAATTCTTCCGCACCATACGCACCGAGTTCTGGGATTGGTTCGACTGGATTTAGACTAACGTTCAGTCGAATGATCCCTTGACTTAAACTTTGCCGCTAAATATCCTTAACTTTATGTATTATTTTAGGTATAATGCTTTATGACCGTTAATTTATTGTCGGATCTGGCCTCAAAGGGCTATTGGCCGGCGCTCGCCATGGAATATTTCCTGGAGAAGAAGTACGCGCGGGCAATTGAACTTTGCATGATTCGCCTGAAAGAATATCCCGAAATTCTATCCGGCCGAATTGTTTATGCCCGATCCTTATATCATACGGGGCAATATGAAGCGGCCGAGGAGCAGTTCTATAAAATTCTGCAATACGACCCGGACAATCTTGTCGCCCTCAAATACCTGGGTGATTTGAAATTCAAGGCCGGGGAGGAAACTACTGCCTTTGCGTATTACTCAAAAATTATCGAAATCGAACCCAATACCAACGCCCTGAGCTCTCCGGTCAATTTCGACAAATCCAAGGCCGTAGAATTGACCAGGGTCCTGGTCTTGAAGAAAAAAACGGAAGAAACTGATATTACTGATATTAAGGAACTCCCTCTGCGGGAATTGCCATTTAAAACCGAAACACTCGGTGATCTTCTTTTAAAACAAGGGCACCCCCGACTGGCCCTGCAAATATTCCAGGAACTTGCGGAAAAGAACGGCAATCCGCAATTACTTGAAAAAATAGAAAAAACGCAGCAGTCTATAAAAAAGTAAGGAAGAAAGTAATATGTATCGTGAACGGATTCAAAAATTCCAGAAAATGATGAAAGCTGAAAATCTGGACGGTTTTGTGGTCAGCCGTATGGCCAATATAAGATATCTTTGCGGTTTTACCGGCGACACCGGACTTTTGATAATCACCCAAAAGAATGCCCATATTTTGTGCGACAGCCGTTTTTTTGAAGCAGCCAAAAAAGAAGTAAAGGGAGCCCGGGTAGTCTTAACGAAGGGCCAGCCACTGACCGAACTGAAGGAATTGAAGCAATTTCAAGGCAAAAATATTCGCTATGGCTATGAGGCCGATTACCTGTTATGCAGCCAGCTTGACACGCTTCGCGAAAGCCTTGGTGGCGCTCTTCTGGTTTCGACTAAGGCCGCAGTGGACTTTCTCTCGACCATCAAAGATAAAGGGGAGATTGAACTTATCCAGAAGGCGGTCGACATCGCCGACATCGCTTTCGACAGAATTCTGGGTTATATCAAGCCCGGCCTGCGGGAGCTGGAAGTCTGTGCCGAACTGGAATACCAGATGAAAATGCTTGGGGCCGACAAACCAGCTTTCGACACTATTGTCGCTTCCGGTTATCGCTCAGCTTACCCTCACGGGGTTGCTTCGAAGAAGAAAATCGCCCCTGGTGATTTTGTAACCTTTGATTTTGGCGCAAGTTACAATGGTTACGTATCAGATATTACACGGACAATCGTAATGGGTAAGGCAACCAGCCGTCAGAAAAGGATATATAATCTGGTTCTAAAGGCACAACTCGCTGCCATAAAGAAGATTAGGCCGGGAGCTGACGGAAAAATGATTGATGCGGCCGCCAGAAATATCATCGACCGAGCCGGTTTTAAGAAGAATTTCGGCCATGGAACCGGTCATGGAATAGGCATTTATGTCCATGTCCAGCCGTCACTTGGGCCGAAAAGCATCGATTCTATGAAGACCGGCATGATCGTCACTGTCGAACCCGGTATTTATATTGCCGACTGGGGCGGGGTCCGCATTGAAGATGATGTTCTGGTCACGAATAAAGGGGCTCGTGTAATGAACAAAGCTCCAAAAAAATTGTTGGAGCTATAGTTTTTATATGTTATCTTTTCGGGTCATAATCCTGGAGAGGGTTTATTATGAATGAAAAAACGATTAAGAAATTAATAAAGCTGGTTGAAGATTCAAAAATCGATCAGCTTGAGGTCTCGAGCTGGGGAAGGAAAATCCGTATTACGCGCCGCCTGGTCGGCGATAACGGGCGTTCCGACCAGCCTTTGACGGTTCAAGCGATTCCCACGTCTCCACCGGCACAATCCGCCCCACCGCCCGCGCCGGCAATCTCTAATGTGGATTCGGCGGCGATAGATGCCGAAAAGAAGTATGTAGAGATTAAGTCGCCTATGGTTGGCACGTATTACACCGCTCCGGCGCCCGATGCCCAGCCATATGTGACTCTCAATCAGAGAATTGGAGTGGGCCAGGTGGTTTGTATTGTCGAAGCCATGAAACTGATGAATGAGATCGAATCCGAGGTGGCCGGCCGGGTCGCCAGGATTATGATCGAAAATGCTCAACCGGTTGAGTTTGGCCAGGTCCTTTTCCTGATTGATCCGGAAAGTTAAAAGTTTTTTTTCATTCAGGGGATTGTGCCATGAAGCTCAAACAAATGCTGGTAGAAATGCTCAATCGTGCGGCATCCGATTTGCACCTTCGCGTCGGAATTCGGCCGCACCTTCGAGTTAACGGTATTCTTGAACCTATCGCTACCGATCCGATTACCATTGATGTTATGGAGAATATAGTCGGGCAGATTTTGTCCGAACAGCAACTGGAACGGTTTCGCAAGAAAAATGAAATGGATCTGGCGCTGTCGGTGGCCAAGCTGGGGCGGTTCAGGATAAATCTGTTTCGTCAGCGCGGGACTACGGGTATCGCCATCCGTGCGGTCAATACACGAATTCCTATTTTTGAGGAATTGAACTTGCCGGAAACAATCAAGCGTCTCTCTCACGAAGAACGCGGTTTGATTGTCGTTACCGGAACCACCGGCTCCGGCAAATCGACCACCCTGGCGGCCATGATCGAACATATGAACTCGAATCGGGTCGATAATATCCTGACGGTCGAGGATCCGATCGAATATATTTACCGCGACAAGCAATGTATTATAGGCCAGCGCGAAGTGGGGGCCGATACCGAGTCATTTGCCTCGGCCCTGCGGCATTCATTACGCCAGGACCCGGACATCATTATGATCGGTGAAATTCGTGATATCGATACCATGTCGATTGCCCTGACCGCCGCCGATACCGGCCACCTGGTTCTTACGACACTTCATACGCTCAATGCGGTCGAAACGATTTCGCGTATTATCTCATTTTTCCCGCCGCATCAGCACCAGCAGATTCGGCTTCTTCTGGCCGGCACCCTTAAAGCCATTGTGTGCCAGAGGCTGTTAAGCCGATCCGATATGCCCGGACGGGTTCCGGCGCTGGAAATCATGATCAACACGGCGGCGGTTCGAGAGTATATTCTCGATCAGGACAAAACCCCTGAGATTCTTGATTTAATCGAGCAGGGCGGGCAGCAATACGGCATGATGTCGTTCGATCAGTCAATTATGAAACTGTATCGGAATGGTTTGATTTCGTTCGAAGAGGCCATGAGTCAGTGCACCAATGCGGATGATTTCGATCTGCGCGTCAAGGGTATTACCGGCGCCGCCGATCGCTGGGAAGGGAAAGAGACTGGCGAGCCGGCCGAGCAGAAATCGGAATTCAATAAGTTTTAGCATTTTTTGAAAGATAGGAAAATCATTGTTTAAGAAAGTTTTAATAGCCAATCGTGGCGAAATTGCCCTGCGGGTCATCAGGTCCTGTCGCGAGTTGGGCATCAAGACTGTGGCTGTTTACAGTGAAGCCGACCGGGATTCTCTTCATGTCCGGTTTGCGGATGAGGACGTCTGTATCGGTCCGCCTCTGGCTGCGAACAGTTACCTTGACCCGAAAAGGATCATATCGGCCGCCGAAGTGACCAACGCCGATGCTATACATCCGGGCTACGGTTTCCTTGCCGAAAATGCCGCTTTTGCCGAAATATGCGAATCCTGCGGCATATCATTTATAGGACCGACACCTGAAATGATCCGTAAAATGGGCGACAAGGGTGTGGCCAAGCAGGTGATGCGCGATGCCGGCATTCCGGTCATTCCGGGCTCGGAAGGTGTCGTCGGAACCATCGAGGAAGCGCGATCAATTGCCGTCGAACTTGGTTATCCGGTTTTAATCAAGGCTGTCGCCGGTGGCGGCGGCAAAGGGATGCGGTTATGCCGCGATAATTCCGAATTGGAAACCGGTTTCCAGATGGCCCGTAACGAAGGTGAGTCGGCTTTCGGTAATCCAGATGTCTATATCGAAAAAGTAATTGAAGAGCCTCATCACGTGGAAATACAACTTATGGGGGATTCCTTCGGTAATATTATTCACTATGGCGAAAGAGACTGCTCCATTCAAAGAAGACACCAGAAGCTGATCGAGGAATGTCCCTCGCCGATCGTTACCCCGGAACTGCGGGCCCTGATGGGTCGCACCGCCGTCAGAGGTGCGTCCACCATCAATTATCTTGGCGCCGGAACCATGGAATTTCTGGTTGATAAGGACCGCAATTTCTATTTCATGGAAATGAACACTCGTATCCAGGTGGAGCATCCTGTAACCGAAGAAGCTACCGACAATGACCTCGTTCGTGAACAAATAATGGTTGCTTCAGGCGAAAAACTGGGAATGCGTCAGGAAGATATTATCCTGAAACGCCACTCGATTGAATGCCGTATCAACGCCGAAGACCCCGAAAAGGGCTTCCGTCCCGCCCCCGGTCAGATTACATCCTTTCATGTTCCCGGCGGCCGCGGTGTCAGAGTCGATACCGCTGCCTATGCCAAATATGTCATTCCGCCCTACTATGATTCCATGATTGCCAAGTTGATTGTCAGGGCGGAGAATCGCCAGAAGGCCATTGATAAAATGAGGTTTGCCCTTGAGGAATTTATTGTCGAGGGTATCCCGACCACAATCGACTATCACAAAAAGATTTTGAGCCACCCCGATTTTATTGCCGGCAATTTTGATACCGGATTTATTCAAAAATTGGGAGAGCAGGAGGCGGAGAAATCCGCCAAATCAATTAACCCATAATGGATTTATAAAACAAATAGGACTTGGAGGTGACACTTGGATATTCCTGCCGGACTGAGATATACTAAAGAACACGAATGGTTGAAAATCGAAGGCAATACCGCAACTGTAGGAATAACCGAATATGCCCAGGGAGAGCTGGGTGATATAGTTTTTGTGGAACTTCCCGCCGAAGGTACCATTGTCAAGGCTATGCAGCCCTTTGGGACCATCGAAGCGGTCAAGGCTGTCTCCGATCTCTTTTCGCCGGTTTCAGGCAAAGTCGTTGCGGTCAATCCCAAATTGGAGGATGACCCGATGATTATTAACCGTGAGCCGTTTGGGGGAGGTTGGATGATTAAGCTTGAAATCAGCAATATGGAGGAAGTGAATCGTCTGCTGACGGCAGACAGTTACAAAAAATTGGTTGAATAGGATTCATTATTTCAACATGTCATACATACCCAATACTGATGATGACCGGCGCCGAATGCTCGCAAAAATAGGCGTCGGTAAAATAGATGATCTCCTCAGGCCAATCCCCGAAAATCTTCAAATGAAATCATCACTCGATCTTCCCAAACCGCTCCCGGAAATGGAGCTGATGCGGGAAATCGAGCGGATTTCAGGAGATAATAGGAGCGGCCTGACGATTTTTGCCGGTGGCGGAGTTTATGATCATTTCATACCGGCCGCTGTGGAGACCATTACCGGACGTCCCGAATTTGTCACCGCCTATACGCCTTATCAGGCCGAAGTGGCGCAGGGGACGCTTCAGGTTATTTATGAATTTCAGAGCCACATCTGCCGGCTGACCGGCATGGATGCGGCCAATGCCTCGATGTACGACGGTGCTTCGGCGGCCGCCGAAGCGGCCTCGTTGTCGCTGGGGAAGACACGCCGTTCCAAAATAGTCATCTCGGATACGGTCAATCCTCTTTTTCGGGATGTTATAAGGACGTATCTGTCCGGGCGCGATATTGATATCGTGATTATTCCGTACCGGGACGGCGAAACCGATTTTAATCGACTCGAAGATGCTGTCGATGACAACACCGCCTGCGTCATTCTGGCCCAGCCGAATTTTTTCGGAATTATCGAGGATATCGAAATCGGAGCGGAGATAATTCACAAGGTCGGCGGCTATTTTGTCACGGTCGTCGATCCGATCGCCGCAGCCGTGCTTAAAACGCCGGCCGATTGCGGAGCCGATATCGCCGTCGGCGAAGGACAGCCGCTGGGGATCCCGCTTAATTTCGGCGGCCCGCTTCTGGGCTTCTTCGCAGTCAAACAGGAGCTGGTCCGCTTTATGCCGGGACGTTTGGTGGCGAGGACCGAGGATGAAGACGGCCATCCCGGATTTGTCCTGACGCTTCAGACCCGCGAACAGCATATACGGCGGGAGAAGGCGACTTCGAATATCTGCACCAACCAGGCCCTGTGTGCCACCATGGCGACTGTTTATATGTCGCTGATGGGAAAGCAGGGACTGAAGCAGGTGGCCCTGCTCTCGATGGAAAAAGCGCACCGTGCGGCCGAACAGCTTTTCGGTCTGCGGTCGTTTGAACCATATTTCAAGGGCGATTTTGTGCGCGAATTTGTGGTCAGAACACCGGTTCCGGCCAAAGAACTGATAGAAAAAGTTATCGACAAGAAAGCCATCCTGCCCGGCGTCAATCTTGGCCGGTTTTATCCCGATATGGATTATGCTCTTTTGATTGCTCTTACCGAGAAACGAACCGACCGGGAAATCGAGGCACTTGGCGCAGCTTTGGGGGAATTCTCTACCGATGCCGTACTGTCCAAAATGTGATGAGTCTTTCGATGCCGACCTGACCGCCTGTCCCAATTGCGGCCACGAATTCAACGGCGATGAGGAAGATAGGGGCGGCTATGAATTGATTGCCTATATTAATGAGAAAACCGCCGCTGATTACGCCAGGGAAACGCTTGTTTCGTACGACATCCCGGCCGTAATTATCTCGGAATCGGGTTTCTTCGGACAGGTCGGTCTGAATCTGCCCTCGGTGACCGGAAAAGGTGTCGGCAAGTTCCAGGTGCACGTCCCCTCGGAATTACGCGAGGAGGCGGAAAACATTTTGACTATGATCCTCGGCGACGGCTGGGAAAAAGCTGAAAAGAAAGAATAGGATACAAGAACCGTCAAGACAATAGGAGACAATATGCGCAAGGGTATCAAATTAGCTTTGACAATTACGACATTATTCATCGCCGTCGTTCTGTCGATTATGATCGGCTGTGCCAAAAAGGCTGAGGATGCCGTCGTCAGCCCCAACGAGATCAATTTCGTGACCGATTATGCAACCGCCCTTGAGACGGCTCAGGCGAAAAACCAGAAAATTATCATCGACTTCTATACCGACTGGTGTGTCTGGTGCAAACGTCTTGATTCTTTCACATATTCCGACTCGGCCGTCATTGAGATGTCGAAATCAATGGTCTTTGCCAAAATTAATGCCGAAGTGGATACTCTCACCGCTCAGAAATATATCATCCCCGGCTATCCGACCCTGGTCATAACCGAAAGCGATGGGACCGAAATCGAGCGCATCGGCGGCTTCCTGCCGGCCGAAGAGTTCATTGAAACTGTCAATAACTATCTTAATGATGTCGGAACGCTGGCCGATTATCTCCGCATGGCCGATACCAACGCCACTGTCGAGGTCAATGCCATAATTGCAGAGAAATACGAAAGCCGCGGCATGTATGATATGGCCATGAAATATTACCGGCAAGTCATCGATGCCGATCCTGACAACGCCGAGGGCAAAACTCCCGATGCCATGCTTAGTATCGGCGGCATATTGATGCGCGACAAGTTGTATGATGATGCCATCGCACAGTTTAAAAAAGTCATTAAGAAATATAACGGCAGCGAATCGGCCATTGACGGTGAACTCTGGCTGGGTTACGCTCTTCGCAAAAAGGGCGACACTACCGCCGCCATCAATCATTATGAAACATTCTTGAAGAATTATCCCAATTACGAGGATTCCACAAGAATAAAGGAAACAATAGAGAAGCTGAAAAACCCGCCTCCGCCCGAGGAGGGTTGATCAGTCGGGTTCAAATGTAACATGAACAATAAAGTCCTTATATACGACAAATCATCCTCCGGGATGGTCGGATGCCCGATGCCGAAGACATCCGATTCCGAGGAAAAACTTCTCGGTTTCATTCCCGCGAAGTACCGCCGCCGCGAAGACGCCGCCCTGCCGGAAGTTGCGGAGAGCGAATTAATGCGGCACTATATCGGCCTGTCGGTGAAAAATCATCATATCGACAAGGGCTTCTATCCGCTCGGTTCATGCACCATGAAGTACAATCCGAAGATGAATGACAAGGCCGCCTCGTTGCCCGGATTTGCCGGGCTGCACCCCATGGCGCCCTGTTATACCGCTTCCGGTGCGCTTCATATTATGTATGAACTGGGCGAATATCTGAAGGAAATATCCGGTTTTGATGCCATCTCGCTTCAGCCGACCGCCGGGGCCCAGGGCGAGTTTGCCGGCCTGTTGATTATCCGGGCCTATCACAAGGATAAGGGAAACGCCAGGAAAAAAATACTCATTCCCGATTCCGCCCACGGCACCAATCCCGCTTCGGTGACCCTGGCCGGTTATGAAACCGTGCAGGTAAAATCGAATGAAAACGGCATTATCGATCCGGAAGCGGTCAAGGCGGCGGTCAATGAAGATGTCGCCGCCATGATGCTGACCAACCCGAACACCGTCGGTCTCTTTGAATCCAATGTCAAAGAGATTGCGGGAATATTGCATGACGCCGGCGCCCTCCTCTATATGGATGGCGCCAACCTGAATGCACAGCTTGGAATTTATCAGCCCGGCAAGATCGGTTTTGATATTCTGCATTTCAACCTGCACAAGACTTTCTCGACCCCTCATGGCGGCGGCGGCCCGGGCGCCGGAGCAGTCGCCGTAACGGAGGAACTGGCTCAATTCCTGCCCTTACCGGTGGTGGTTAAGCTCAACGGAAAACTGACGCTGGATTTCGATCGGCCGAAGTCGATCGGAAGACTGCATACTTTCTATGGCAACTTCGCCAATGATGTCCGTGCCTTTGCATATATCCGAACGCTGGGCGCCGATGGGCTGCGAGAAGTCTCGGAAAATGCCATTATCAATGCCAACTATCTTCGGTTCCTGCTAAAGGATTATTTCGATATGCCGTATGAGACATCCTGCCAGCATGAATTTGTCATGTCATGCAGCCGCCAGAAGAAATTGGGCGTCAAGGCGCTCGATATCGCCAAACGGCTGTTGGATTATGGCTTCCATTCGCCTACGGTTTATTTCCCGCTTATTGTTCCCGAGGCTTTTATGATTGAGCCGACGGAAACCGAAACCAGAGAAACCCTGGAAAAATTCGCAGAGACGCTCATTGCCATCTCCAAAGAAGCCGAAACCGATCCGGATATGCTGCATGCCGCTCCGCATACGACGCCTGTCCGACGTCTCAATGAGGTCAAAGCGGCGCGCGAACTGGATATTTGCTACAAGGGTTAGAATTTATTTACCTTGATTATTGCCGCCGATGGTGTTATCTAAGCCATCGGCGGTTTTATTATGATTCGATTCGAAAATGTAACATTCGCTTATCCCGGGGGATCGGCGGCTCTTAATAACCTGAATCTCCATATTGCCAGGGGGGAGAAGGTGGCCATTGTCGGCAACAACGGTTCCGGTAAAACCACCCTGGCCCTGTTGATCAATGGGATTCTTCGCCCGACCTCGGGTACGATCTCAATCGATGGTTTGGATCCTTCGGTCGAACAGGATAACCGCAAACTCAAGCAAAAAGTGGGGCTGGTTTTCCAAAATCCCGACAACCAACTCGTTTCAACCACGGTCGAACGCGAAGTGGCATTTTCCCTTGAAAATATGAATATTCCGTATGATGAGATGCACCGCCGGGTTGAGAGAATGCTTCAATTTTTCGGTCTGATCGATTTTCGCAACAAGCTTACTTCGGATCTTTCAGGCGGAGAGAAACAGCGGCTGGCCCTTGCGGCGGTTATGGTTGCCGAGCCCGATATTCTTATTCTCGATGAGCCCGGCTCATATCTCGATCAGACCGGCAAGCGACTGCTCAATAAAGCGATCGATCTGCTCCTTGCCGAAAAAAAAGATCTTACTGTCCTGAGGATTACGCAGTATGCCGAAGAGGCTGAATTATATAAAAGAATGATTGTCTTTGGAGATGGTCGTGTTGAAGCCGATAATACCCCCGAGCGTATTTTCAGAAATACAACATCTCCTGACTCTCTCGGAATCGATATCCCGCTAAAATATCAAGTCGTCGCCGGGTCGTTGCCGGATTCCGCCAATATTGCTGAATCATCGACAGCTGTTTCAGTTACAGCGGGAAACGCGGCGATATTAATGGATTCGGTCAGTTTCAGTTATGAAAGCGGCCCGGATAATAAATTATTCGACAGGCTCAATCTCAGGCTGGAATCCGGCCGGGTATATGGTCTGGTGGGGCCTTCCGGCAGCGGCAAAACGACTTTGATTCAATTGTTGGCCGGACTCATCAAGCCCGATTCCGGAAGGATCAATTATGAAGGTTTTGCTCCTTCGCCGGGAAAACTGGTCGTATCATTCCAGCAGCCGGAGCGGCAGTTTTTCCTTGAGACGGTTGATAGAGAGATCCGTTTCGGCGCTGAAAATCTGGGATTTGATAACATTGAGCATATCGCCGGGCAATGCTATTCGCTGATCGGTCTGGATAAAGATAAATATTCCGGCCGTAATCCTTTTACGCTTTCGGGCGGGGAGAAAAGAAAACTCGCCTTTGGAACCATCTTGTCACTCAAACCGGAATTTATATTTTTCGATGAGCCGACCTGCGGATTGGACCGGCAGGGCATCGAAAAGTTTAAAAGTATGGTTGCAAGGCTTAAGAAAGACGGTGTCGGCATGATTATCATCTCGCACTTTGGCGACATTATCCTTGATCTTGCCGATGAAATTATTGCCTTGAGCAAAGGCAAAATCGAAACGGTTCAGACTCGCGAGGATTTTTTCCATAATACCGATTACACCGATTATCTCTCCACGCCTGATTTGATAGCATTTCAGCAGGATGTCTTCGGCCGGATCAAATTTCTCGACCGCTCCCCACTTTTAGGCAATGTTTGATTCTTATTATATTCCCCTGTAATTCAATCGATTGGATAACCCATGTAACAAATTACTTTAATTAATAATTAAACTCTTGACCCTCGGCCAATAATTCATATAATCAATACAACTTAACCTTTTAAAGTCGTCCTGCGAGGCGGCTAAAGGCACAAATATGTCATCGCTTTTTGAACATATCACTGAGACAATTAACCATAAGATCAATATTTCATATAACAGGGATGTAACTGCGAATATTTATACCGTAAGGAGGCAAATTGCCCAGGTCCAATGTAGAGATTCTGATGGATGCGCAGAAAATTAATCGCGCCACCACCAGAATCGCACACGAGATTCTCGAAAAAAACAGCGGCGCCGCTGATCTTGTCATCATCGGCATTATCCGCCGCGGGGCCGATTTGGCCAAAAGAGTAGCCGAGCATATCAAGCAGATTGAGGGCGTTGAAGTCCCGGTCGGATTACTCGACATCAACCTTTACCGCGATGATGTCCATACCCGGCTGGCCCAGCCGATTGTCCAGCGAACCGAAATCCTTTTCGACATTGTTGATCGTAATGTGATTCTTGTCGATGACGTCTTATTCACCGGCCGGACCATTCGCTCGGCCCTTGATGCCATCATCGATTTCGGCCGGCCCCGTTCCATCCAACTGGCCGTGCTGATTGACCGCGGACATCGCGAACTGCCGATCAGGCCGGATTATGTCGGCAAAAATATTCCCACTTCCAAAGACGACCGGGTGCTGGTGCGGTTGAGCGAGCGTGATAAAAAGGAAGAGGTTATTATCGAAAAAGCCGGCCTTAAGACAAAATCCGTGAAAACCGGCTCAACCGGGAAATCCGGAGCAAAAGGGGGTAAGAAGAAATGATGCTTAAATCACGGCATTTGCTGGGACTGGAAGGAATGGCCGCCGATGAACTGAAACTTATTCTGGATACGACCGAATCATTCCGCGAAATTATCGAGCGCCCGATCAAAAAGGTTCCCACGCTTCGCGGCATAACCGTTCTCAATCTCTTTTATGAGCCGTCAACACGAACCAGAATTTCCTTTGAACTGGCCGAGAAAAGACTCTCCGCCGATATCATAAACTTTTCCAAGTCGACTTCATCCGTCACCAAGGGAGAGTCTCTAAAGGATACCGTTCAGAATATCGAAGCTCTCAAGATAAATATGATTGTGGTCCGGCATGCTTCTTCCGGCGTGCCGTATTACCTGACCCAATGCACCGCTTCCAACATTATCAATGCCGGCGACGGGCGGCATGAACATCCCACCCAGGCGCTGCTCGATATGTTCACCATCCGCCGCAAGTATGGCCGGCTGGACGGCCTGAGGGTGGTGTTGATCGGTGATGTCAAACATTCCCGGGTGGTTCGCTCCAATATATGGGGCCTGAAAACCATGGGCGCCTCGGTGGCGGTCTGCGGTCCGACCACCCTTCTTCCATACGAGGTGGAAAAATTCGGCGTCGATGTCTATACCAATCTCGAAGAAGCTATCGACGGCGCCGATGTTGTTAATATCATGCGTATCCAGCTCGAACGACAGCAGGCCGGTCTATTTCCTTCGATGCGCGAGTACACCAACCTGTTCGGCATGAGCAGGGAGAGGCTGCCGCTGTTGAACAAAAATTATACCATTATGCATCCGGGGCCGATGAACCGCGGCGTGGAGATTACTTCCGAAGTGGCCGACAGCGCGGCCTCGGTGATCCTGGAACAGGTCACCAACGGACAGGCGGTGCGAATGGCTGTCCTGTATCTGCTATCCGGCAAGAAACAGGAGGAGGAAGAATAGTATGAAAAGCGCAAAATATGATCTGGTTATAAAGGGCGGCCGCGTCATCGATCCTACCCTGGGTTTTGTCAAGGAAGCCGATGTTTTTGTCAAAGACGGCGTAATCGCCAAGATTGCCAAAGAAACGCAGGCTACCCTGAAGGAAATCACTTCGCTCCCGGCCGAAAATGTTATTGATGCTTCAGGAAAAATTGTCTGTCCCGGTTTGATTGATATGCATGTGCATTTGAGAGAACCCGGATTCGAAGGCAAGGAAACCATTATCACCGGCTGCCGGGCGGCCGCTGCCGGCGGTTTCACCGCGGTTTGTTGCATGCCAAACACCTCACCCGCCATCGACAATCAGGAGACAGTCAGATTTGTCCAGTCCAGAGCCGAAGGAGCCGATGCCCGCGTCTATGTCGTGGGGGCCATAACCAAGGACCTCAAGGGCGGCGAACTGGCTGAAATCGGCGACCTGGCCAAAGGCGGCGCCGTCGCTGTCTCGGATGATGGTAACTATGTTCAGAATCCCGAAATCATGCGCCGGGCGCTCGAATATGCGCAGATGTTTGATATCCCCATCATTACTCATGCCGAAGATGAGTTCTTGTGCGGCGGCGGGGTCATGAATGAATCTTTTGAAGGCTCTCGGCTGGGTATGAAGGGCCGCCCCGCGGTCGGCGAGGTGATTGCTGTTCTGCGCGATATCAAACTTTGCCAGTTTGTCGGCGGCCGGCTCCACATTGCTCATGTTTCGACGGCCGGCGCCGTCGAAGCCATCCGCCAGGCAAAACTCGAGGGCGTTAATGTCACTGCCGAAGCTGCCCCGCATCATTTCACGTTGACCGACGATGAAATCGGCAAGGAGTTCAACACCAATCTGAAGGTGAATCCGCCGCTTCGCACCCGGAAAGATGTCGATGCGGTCATCAAGGGGTTGGTGGACGGGACCATCGATTGCATTGCCTCCGATCATGCCCCGCATTCCGAAGAAGATAAGGATGTGGAATTCGATCAGGCACCTTCCGGTATGATCGGTCTCGAAACCACGCTCAGCCTGGTCAAGTCTCAGTTGATCGACAAGGGTTACCTGTCATGGGCCGATGCCATCAGGAAAATGACTCAGGCCCCGGCCCGAATTCTCCGTCTGCCCGGCGGAACGCTCGAAAAAGGTTGTGTCGCTGACATCACGGTCATTGATCCTGACCGAAAATGGATCCTCAAGAAAGAGAATATCCACTCCAAATCGCAGAATTCGCCGTTTATCGGATGGAAACTTACCGCAAAAGTGACCCATACTATTCTCGGCGGAAGGTTGGTTTATACCGCGAAATAAGAAATAATATTTGGCGATTATAGTGCTGCCGCTCAAATAACGGCAGCATTTTTTACTTATAATCCCGGATCCACTATTGAACCAATAAACAGAATCTCGCCGGTTTGTCCATCGACAATGGCACAGACGAATGGGTGATCCACGACCATCTTAAATCGCTCCGGTTTAGAAGAAATGCTTTTGGTCATGACCATTACCGCCGTTGCCGCGGCCGCTTCGGTACCTTCCTCGTTAACTTCGACAAACGCCTTTTGTTTGACATAACTGATCCAGGCCAGACCGGGGCGGGCATTCTCGAGCAGATTCGAGAAATCGGCCACTTCAGGATTAAAGGCCTGGTGGATTCCCATATTCATAAAAACATCGTTCAACAGTTTTTCATATTCAAGTTTGAATTTGGGTAGGAGAATATCGCCATCCATCATGCGGTACATCCTGTTCCACTGTTTCCAGTTGTCGGAGTTGAAACTGTCAAGGAAACTCTTGTAGTCGGTACCGTCTTTGTGTGGAAGAAAAATATGCATGCTCAAACGCTCGTTGCCGTAAGGCAGAACAATTGACTGGAAATCTTCATTCTCGAAATATTTGAATTTCCCGGATTGCGACATTAATGGAATCTTTTTTATTTCCGAGTTCAGCAGATAGAAATTGTCGGTGCGGGTCAGTTTATCATCAAATTTGTATTTCCACTCACCTTTGAAATAAATGGCGTTTATCAACAGCATGATATCATTCGGCCCAATGCGATCGACAATATTTTTTATTTTCTGATTGGTATTTTTGCTCACCCAATCATTGATAACTCCAACATCCTGGGTCCGGGCGACTTCCGCCTCATAATATTTTGTGACCGTGTCGAAGAAACTTTTCTTAAAATCCATATTGGCCAGCAGCCACAGGGAATTGGCAATATTCAGTTTTACTTTGGGGTCAGCCGTTTCCAGGGAATTGCTCATTTCCTGAAAATAATTATTAATCTCATCATCGTTCATATCTCCAAAACCAAGCGCCGCCTTCATTTCCTCTCTGGTTCCGCCGCCGGTGCCATTATAAGCCATAGCCATGGCCAGCCGGGCGCTTAAAGGGGAGACGAAAATATTTTTCTCGCTTTCTTCACTGATTATTTGTCCAAAAAAATCCAGCGAAAATTGGCTGGACTGTGCATATTTACTCATAGGATCCGATCCTTCATCCCCGGCCAGAATGGCCATCGGCATTATTATCGCCATAACCAAAGCCAGAAATAAAATACCTGTTTTTTTTGAAATCATGTCTGCCTCCAAAAGAAAATGATTCGATAGTCTGTTTGGAATACAGCCTTCAAACCATTTTCTTCCGGTAATTTCGTTAAAATTTTTACAATAATTTATAGGTCAGGCCGAGCGCCAGAGTCTCTTTGAGACGTCCCTTTTTGCTGATCTGCTTGTCATAAAGAAGCTGCGTATAAAATGTCACCTGGATATATTTTGAAATAGAGGCTGTTACTGTATTTTCCCAGTTAATATCAACTGCTTTCCAATAATCCTCGGCTTCTGTACCCTTAAAGTCATTTTTCTTCGAGAAAAAGAAGGCCTTGTAAAGAGACAACTTTCCGACATATCCCAGTTTGTCGTTCAGGACCATTTTGACATCAGAGACTGATTCCAGACCGCCATCCATCGAAGATATGGTCTCGGTTTTGGCCGGGTCGGTCGGGGAAACCGCGCCCCTGTTAATGTTTTCCTTAACGGCAAATCCAAGACGGCTCAGAATCTCATCCTTTTCCTTCTTAAATAATGTCTTGGCAATACCGGCCGATTCGGTCAGGAGCATCGGATTTATATATCGCTTGTTGGTGTCCACCGAAGCGTCGAGAAATTGACTCTCAAACCGGAAAGCGACATAGGGATCGACCCAGGCATCAAGCGTAAGCCGGCCCAGTGCTTCCAGGTCAATCTTGTCGGTCGATTTTTGAGGCCTGGACCAGTCCCTGGTCTCCTTGTCCTGTGTCATGGTCTGTCCGAAGGCCAACTTAATGGTATTTTTTAATTTAAATTTGGGACTCATCTGTTTGGTGAAAACCCCGTCCGCTCCGGCCGCCCAGGTCACGTTGCCCTCTTCACCGCCGGTCCAACTATTGGAATAAGAAGATTGGGTCACATTTAATCCCAGATTAAATGATTGTTCCCAGGGCTCGGCCATAATTCCGGGAGCCGCGAGCAAAGACACAAATACAATAATCATCAGTCCATTAATGATTCTTTTCATTATTGCCTCCTGTTAATTTTAGTATTTACATGTGGATATTACCAACAAATTACATGGATTGATGAAAATCAACAAGTTTTTATCCTTTAATGTTCCATGGATGTTAAATAATATTTAATCCTGTTAATCCGGGTTGAATGTTGTTGACAATTATACCATCAAAAATTAATCTGACAAAGTGCCGGATATGAATCTCAATTCGGAAGTGCAGTATCTTAAGGGGGTCGGTCCCCGCAGGGCTGCCATTCTTGCCGGAGTCGGAATAAAATGTCTCCGGGATCTGCTGTATTTTCTCCCTCGGCGCTATATCGACCGTTCCATGATTGTCCCCATCGATTCCCTCAAGGCCAATATGACGGCGACCGTAATCGGGAAGGTAATGGGTTCGGGCATCTTGATGGGCCGCCGCAAAAGACTTGAGGTTGTCCTTGGAGATGATTCCGGTTATATCTCGCTGATCTGGTTTGCCGGTTACAAGTATCTGGAAAAGATGTTTAAGAAAGGCGACGTTCTTTCGGTGACAGGACAGGTCACCTATTTCCAACAGCGGCAAATAGTGCATCCGGAGGTGGAGCGTATCGAAGATGAGGCGGCCGAATTGATCCACACCGGACGTATCGTGCCGGTTTATCCATCTACCGCCGCCCTGAAAAAGGCCGGTATAACCGGGAGAGCTATGCGGCAAATGGTCAGCCGAACACTTGAAATGATTGGCGACATCTCAGATTATTTGCCCGAGAAATATCATCAAAGCAGCGGCCTGCCGCGCCTCGGCGATTCTCTCCGTCTTGTTCATTATCCTGAAAAAATGGAAGATGCCGAAAATTCCCGACGCCGGCTGGCTTACGATGAATTACTGGATCTGCAGTACCTGATCCTGAAGAGCCGCAAGGAAAAAAATCAGGTCAGCAAAAGTCATAACTATGACGAGCCGAGGAAGATGGTCAAAGGATTTTACCGGGCGCTGCCGTTTAAACTCACATCCGATCAGAGTAAATCGACCGAAAGGATTTTTGCCGATTTGCGGTCCGATCGACCGATGCATCGCCTGCTTCAGGGTGATGTCGGTTGCGGTAAGACAGTTGTGGCGCTTCTGGCCTCGGTCTATGCCGCCGAGAATGATCTGCAGACCGCCTTCATGGCCCCGACCGAACTCCTCGCCGAGCAGCACTACCAAAACTGGAGAAAACCGCTTGAAGATATCGGGCTCAATTGCTCATTGATGATCGGCGCCATGACAGCCGCCGAGCGGCGGGAAGCCAATGAAGCGGTCGCCTCGGGTCAAAGCCGGATTGTCTTCGGAACTCATGCCGTCATCTCGGAGTCAGTTCAGTTTCAAAATCTGGGATTGGTAATTATCGATGAGCAACACCGTTTTGGTGTCATGCAGCGAGGCAAATTGATCGGCAAAGGTCAGCACCCCGATACGCTGGTCATGACGGCGACGCCTATCCCGCGCACTCTGGCCCTGACACTTTACGGAGATCTGGATATCTCATCCATTAAAACCATGCCACCCGGAAGAAAACCGACCAAAACGGTCTGGCGGAGTGCTTCCACCAGACCCGAAATTTATAAGTATTTAAGAACCCGTCTCGCTGAACAGGAGCAGATTTTCTTTATATATCCGTTAGTGGAAAAGTCGGAGAAACTCGACCTGCAGGCGGCTGAGGATGAATATAAGCGGCTTAAAAGTGAAATCTTTACCGAATATCGTGTCGGCCTGGTGCATGGACGTATGAAAAGCGCCCAGAGGGAGAAAGCCATCACCGCCTTCCGAAATAAACGGCTTGATATTCTGGTTTCGACAACCGTTATCGAAGTCGGCATCGACATCCCGTCGGCCAATATCATGGTTATCGAACATGCCGAACGATTCGGCTTGTCGCAGTTGCATCAGTTGCGCGGCCGCGTCGGGCGCGGCGGGCAGCAGGGCACCGCTATCGCTGTGGCCACGTCGCCTATCAGTGATCTGGCCCGCCGTCGGCTGGAGATGTTTGTTTCATCCACTGATGGCTTCGAAATTGCCGAAGCCGACCTGGAACTGCGGGGGCCGGGCGAATTTTTCGGGACCCGACAGCACGGCCTTCCCGAATTGACAATCGCCAATCTGGCCCGCGATACTGAACTCCTGACAATGGCGCGCGATATCATCATTAAGCTGCTGGCCGTGGATCATGTTTTGGACGCCGATGACCGAATATTACTGGAATACCTTCAAAAGAAACTTGCCGGAAGAAAATCGCTGACAAGATTCGGATAAAATATTACATTGTATGATTGTTACCGCCACTGAGGATATAATTTTAATAGATGATATGAAAGAATGAGGAAATTATGAACGATATGGAAAAAAAGATTGATGCCAATTTCTTTCATCTGGTAGTATCGCTTCAAATGGCCTCGATGCAGCAAATGGGCAAAATTGCATCCCCGCTTTCGGGTAAAGTCGAAAAAAATCTCGACCAGGCCCGCCTGAGTATCGATATGCTGGCCATGCTGGCCGAGAAAACCGATGGTAACCTGACCCATGAGGAAAAAGATTTAATCGATCGGGTTCTGTTTGAGTTAAGATTGAATTTTGTCGATGAAACAAAAAAGGGCGATGCCGGTCAGAAAACAGAAGAAAAGCATGAAATGGAAGAAAAATCGGAAAATGATTCGGGGAAGAGCCAGGATACAGAAAACGAAGAAGATAATAAATCCTGATGCCTTTGAGTCTGGTTCCGATCGTAATATGGTTGATGATATATTGTGTAAATGCCCTTTTGACTTGCTTTTTGCCGGTTATTCATTTATTATTATTAAGGTAATATAGTGAAGAATAATAGCTGGGATTTTGAAGAAACTTATGCCTTACTGAAGGAGCACTTCGGCAATCGAATTGTGGTCGACAGACCTCTTGCCGATCTGAATACCTTCGGGACCGGGGGAAATGCCAGGTTATTTATCGAGGTTTCTTCCGGAGAAGAATTATCCCGGCTGATGACCGTCGCATCCGGATTGAAAATGCCGATTTTTATGCTTGGCGGCGGTTCCAATGTCCTGGTTTCGGATTCGGGCTTTGACGGCTTGATAATTAAGAATTCGATCCATGGACTGGAAAAGTCTGACAACCAAATAATCTGCGGAGCCGGTGAAGAGCTTCAGAGACTGGTCGATTACGCTACTCAGAACGGCTTGTCCGGCTTGGAATTTGCTTCTGGTATATGGGGAACAGTTGGCGGCGCCATTTATGGCAACGCCGGTGCTTATGGCGGCGAGATCGGGAATACCCTGATATCTGCCGAAGTTGTTGATAGAGAAGGGCATATAAGAGAAGAAAAGGCCGAGTATTTTGAGTTTGCTTACCGCTGGTCAAAACTTAAAAAAACCGCCGAGTTTGTAACCAGGGCAAAGTTTGCACTAAAAGAATGCAATACGGAGGAAATAAAGGGCAGAGTCGATGAAATTATGACCATGCGGCGCGAGAAACTCCCCATCGGTTTGCACTCGGCCGGCTGCTTTTTTAAAAATATTCCTGATAAATCTCAGAAATTCGGGAAACTTTCGGCCGGTAAGCTTTTAGAAGAAGTGGGAGTTAAAGAAATGCGCTGCGGAGGCGCCAGAGTTTTTGAAAACCACGCCAACATTTTGATTAATAATGGCTCGGCCCATTCCGATGATATTAAAAAGCTGGCTGACTTGATGAAAAGTATGGTCAGGCAGAAATTCGGCATCGAACTACAGGAGGAGGTTATCCTGCTGGGCAATTTCGAGGAGGAACGCGTATAGCATCTTTTTAATGGATTGAAATTAACTGACTAGAGTCGGTATGTGCTACGTTTAGAAGGTTTTCACATCTCTGGCTGTTGATGGTGGTCATTCTGACCACGTGTGGAATTGTATCCGCCGCTCCCGGTTTCTATCAGGAGTTGCAATACCCGCCCGCCTATATTTCGCCGTATCCGAAAGAAACATCCGTCTTCTCGGCCTCGATAACCCCGAAAGAATATCCTGAACTGAAAAGAATGTATGTCGGCAATGTCCAGGTCGATCATTCCAGTTATGAACAGAAGTCAATCACTTTCACCGGTTCCTTCTACAAAAAGGGCAAATACTCCTATTACTATACGCCTCGGGCGGTTGATGCCGACGCCTTTATGGAATACCGCACCAGGCTGAATCTGAAAAATGATATGCGCGAAACCAGGGCCAAGGCGCTGGCCAAGGATCAGAAAGACAAAGCCGGAGGACTGCTGGCTATCAATATCCCGATCAAGTCCAAGGCGATGGAATCACTCTTCGGCGAGGGCGGCGCCGGATTGAAAGTTTCGGGTTATCATCAAATTACACTTTCCGGAAGATCACAATGGGATGACCGCACTTCCACCGCAACTTATCGCCAGAATAAGTTTCCGACTCTCAACATGGAGCAGGTCTCTCGATTTGATATTAACGGCACCATTGGCTCCAAAATCACCGTTGCCGTGTCCCAGGACTCCAAAACAGATATTCCGCTGGCCAACCGCATCATGATCCGTTACAAGGGTGATGAAGACGATATCATCCAGACCATCGAGGCCGGCAATACCACCCTGTCGCTTCCCAACACCCAGTTTGTTGGTTATTCAACCAGGATCAAAGGATTGTTCGGTTTAAAAACAACGGCGAAAGTCGGGGGCCTGGAAATGACTGCGATCGCCAGCCAGGAAAAAGGTACCACCGAGCGAACGACCATCACGGCCGGCGCCTCATCCCGCAAGCAGCATATTCGCGATTATGCTTACCTTGACGGCAAGATATTTGATCTCGGACGGCTCGATCCCACCAAATTCGATAAAATTGATTTCGATCCTGCGGCCGGGGATAGTATTCAGCAGATTGCGGTCTATCGGAGGGTCACATCGAATCTCAATAATGCCCTGGGTACTGACGCCAATATGTATGTCAATCCCTTTGATTCCACCGAATTTGCAGGGACCGAAAGCGTCAACAATATTCTGGTTGAAGAAGTCCCGCCGGAAGAATACTATGTCGACAATAATGATTTTTGGATAATGTTCGACAAGCCCAATGCCGGGACCTATGATGCCGAAATCGGCGTCTGGATGGTGGTCCAACGAGGAGGCATCAATGGAACACTGGATACGGTCGGCTCCATCGAAGCTCCGCCTTATCATTTGAAGCTGATTAAGGCCAGAAGCCCCATTGAGTCTCAGCAGACCTTTCAATACGCCTGGCGAAATGTCTACGCTATCGGCTCATTTTCCGGAGGCGTGGATCTTGATGGACTTGAAATCAAAATATTCAAGGGGACCAATGGTACCGAAGGAAGCGAAGATAACCTTGATAAAAATGAACCGGGTGTTCCGTATGTAACCATTCTGGGTTTGGACCGGTATGACCAGAATGGCAATCGGAAGCCGGATAATATAGTTGATGTATATTCGGATATTATAATAGCGGCCCAGGGTCTCCTTATTTTCCCCAGCCGCGAGCCGTTTAATATTACCCGGCCCGATAATGATACCACGCTCGTGGAAACCGTTCCGGAAATTTACACCACCAAACGCGCTTCAAAAGATGCTTTAGAAGCCAGTAAATATTATATTGAGGTTACATCGGTCAGCAAATCCAACGAAATCACCCTCGGCAAACCAAATATTATCGAAGGTTCGGAACGAATTGTCTCCGGCGGCGTGGTGCTCCAGAGAGGCGAGGATTATACAATCAATTATGACTTCGGCCGGGTTACGCTGGGGGATAATGTCAACTTGAATGATGATTTATCCATTGATTTCGAATATTCACCCTTTATCCAGGCTCAGAAAAAAACTCTATTCGGCGTTCGTGGTGAATATGAATACAGCCCAAATCTTAAATTCGGCAGTACGATTTTGTACAAATCGGACAAGGCCACCCAGCGCAAACCGAAGATCGGACAGGAAACTTCAAAAATGTTTGTCTGGGACGGCGACGTCAGTTTTAAGGTACAGCCGAGTTTCCTGACCACCGCCGCCAATGCTCTGCCGTTTTTCAGCACCGAGCAGGAATCCAATCTGGGCGTTACCGCCGAATTGGCCCAATCATACCCGAATCCCAATGTCGATGGTGTCGCCTACCTCGATGATTTCGAGGGCAGTCGTGATTCTTACTCTCTCAGCGTTTACAGAGAGTCCTGGTCCTATTCGTCGAAGCCCTACACCTTGGACGATTTGCATTATCGCGCCTGGATGAACTGGTACAATCCTTATGACCAGGTTTCGACCAGGACGATCTGGAATAAGGATGTTACGGCCAGCAATAGTACGACCCAGGTGTTGCAGTTGTATTTTGAGCCGGGAACACTTGACCGTCGTGTCGGTAATGTTCCGGACACACTGACCGGTGTTGATCCGACTATGTCCTGGGCCGGCATTATGCGTGGTCTGGTCGGCAGTGCCACCGATATGAGCCGCGCCGACATGCTGGAACTTCGTTTAAAAGGACGAAAGGGTATTTTGCATGTTGATATCGGTGAAATTTCCGAAGATATCAACGGCAATGGCAAGACTGACGACGAAGATGTTATCAATAACGGCGTTCTTGACGACAGCGAAGACATCGGGCTGGATGGTTTGGCCGACCTGGACGAACCCGGTTACGATGCCCAGACCAATCCCGACCCGCATGGCGATAACTGGGACTATAAGGACACCGATCCTTATAAAATTCGATATATCAATGGAACCGAAAAAAACAGGCTTGACCCCGGGACCCTGGGACTTCCCGATATTGAAGATTTCAACCGCGACCAGACGGCACAAACAAGAAATAACTATTTTTCATATAGCATAGACCTGGCCGACGAGTTCGATAAGTTTTTTGTCCAGTTTTCGCGCAACGAATATGGCTGGGGCACCTACCGCATCCCGCTGCGTGATTCTTTACTTCTCGATGCTATCGTCGGCAGCCCGGTCTGGGCGAATATTGAATTTGTCCGCTTCTGGATAGAATCGCCCGATGGCAGCAAAATAGACAGCCTGCAGATCGCTTCCGCGGAAATTATTTCGCCCAACTGGGAAGATACCACAATTATTCCAAGCTATGCCGTTACGGCTGATACTTCCACCCAGCAGCGTTTCAGCGTTGCCGTTATAGGTACCCAGGACAATGATCCCGATCATCCCTATTACACATCCCCTCCCGGTGTGTCCGGATACCATGACATCACCGCCGATATCATCGAACCGGAGCAGTCGCTGCTTCTGACCTATGATAATTTCCGGGCCTATGATTCGGCAACGGCCGACACCGGCCTGGTCGAGAGGATTCTTTTTGACACGCCGAATCTGATGGGATACGGGACACTGAAAATGTTTGTCAGGGCTCCCGAGGAACTGGCCGACGGCTCGAGCCTGATGTTTCTATTCCGCGTCGGTCAAAACAATCAGAACTACTATGAATTGAGAACGGCAATCAATTCGAATCAGTGGCTGGATAGTAAAGGCTGGATCGATGTCGGTATGAATTTCGATGAAATAACCGGCCTGAAGGAATTTCTTGAACGGGCGCGCGCCAATAAACCTGACACGAATTATATTGATTCGACCATCAATGGAAGCAATTATCGTGTCTTCGGAAAGCCCAATATCACAAAAATAAAATATCTGGCTTTTGGCGTGGTGCCGCTTAGAGTCGACAACCTGACAAGCGGTGACCTCTGGATCGATGAATTGAGACTGACCGATGTCAGGAATGATGTCGGCACAGCCGCCCGCATTACTTTCAGCGGAAATGTCGCCGATCTGTTTACGTATAATGCCGGCTACAATTATGAAAACGCCTATTTCAGGAAAATATCAAGCTCGACCAGGGGAGGTTCAGCCGATAATCTGGGCAGCGGAAAAGCGACCAATGCCTATAACTACGGCATCAATTTTAAACTGGACAAGTTCCTGCCCCGCTCGCTGGGCGCCAATATTCCTTTTTCTTACCGGTATACACGAAACATCTCGACGCCCAGGCTTAAGTACAATTCCGACATTATCCTTCCTGAAGAATTGCGGTATGAAGAAAGGACCGAAAATATATCCAAATCATTTTCGACATCGGAAAATTTTAACAAGAAAACCAAGAACCCTCTGTTTACCGTCCTGCTGAACAACCTGCGGACAAATTTCTCATATAACCGTTCCGATGGCATCTCACCATCGGCGCCGATGTCGATGAGTGAAAATTACCGGGTCGGTTCTTCATACGGATATAATATTGGCAAAGTCCCCGGTCTCAGGGTCTTTTTCTGGACGCAGCCGATGCCAGTACTAAAACGTCTCAGCGGGACCAAGTTTTACGTTTTCCCGTCCAACTTCAACGTGACCTCCGATATCAACCGCAATCTGCGTATCAGTCGGAATGTCAATGGCATTCTGACAAATAGCCTTACCAAAACTTTTGCGGGCACTTTTAAAACGACTTATAAAATTACAGATAATCTCACGGCCAGCTACAGCATGGACACACGTCGGGATATATCGAACCCCGATCTGGTCAAAATCAGCTTCAATCCCAAAGAATTTAAGCTGGGGCGTGAAACGAAATACAGCCAGGCCTTCAGTGCCAACTATTCTCCGACCCTCTTCGGCTTCCTGACACACAAATTCAATTATTCGGCGTCTTATATCGAGGATTTTATTATAGTTAAGGATAACCGGAACATGTCGGCCAGCAAGTCCTACGGGGTCGGCGGTACCTTCGATCTGCAAAAGCTTTTCGGTGGACAGTCATCGTCCCGCCGGTCGACCCCGCGCAAGCGTACCCAACAAGGTGTAACCGTGGCCCAACCGGAATCCAAGGGAAGTGTGATCAAGAAGGTTTTGGACAAGCCCGCGTGGATGATGCGGTTCCTGACCGGCTGGATCGATCCCTTTACCTATGACTTCAAGGAAGCATACCGTTATTCATATATCGGGCTGTTGGAACGGGCCCAACTGAAATTCAGATTCGGGTTGACGGATGCTATCGGGGCGAAGATAGATCCTGAAGCGGGGGCGGCCGGACAATCGACCGTTTCGACCAAAGTAACCAGCTATTCACTCGGCTCGGGGACAAAGCTTTTTGGAGGGCTGAAAACCGGCGTGTCATTCAGCCGCACTATTAATCGGGATATCAAAAAGGCGGTCAATCCGCAGAAGAGTATATCGACCACGTTTCCCGATTTTAATTTTTCGATCAGCCAGATGACCACTTTCAAATTCCTGAACCCCATTATCCGGAAATTCTCTCCCCGGACCAAATATACCAGAAGTACCAAGGAGTCCTACAACCTGACGACCGGCTACAAAACGGTGGAAGAGGTTACTGTCTCCCAGAATCCGCTGCTTTCATTCACCTTTGATGTGACTCGCGGACTTACCATTGACGTGCGCACCAATCGTTCCGTCAGCGATAACACATCCTATAATTCCAGCACGGGAAATGTCACTCGCAAACAGCGCAGTATAAATTCCGGTTCCTCAGCCTCGACAAAATATTCATTCTCCTGGCCGACCGGCGTCCGGTTCCCGCTGTTGGGACGCTTGAAATTCCGGTCGACCATGTCGATTTCTCTCGAAGTTTCCACCCGTACTCAAAAAAGAGAAGAATCGACCGGCGACAACCCCCTGATCTCCGCCGGAGAAAACAAGGATTTCATGGTGACACCGACCATATCATATACTTTCTCCAATCAAATCAAGGGCGGCGTCAGCGCCCGCTGGCAGGACACCAACAATGTTCAGCAAAGCCGCAAGTCGCATGTCCGGGAACTTCGTATCTATGTCGATATTCGATTCTAAAATATTTCATTGACTTTTTTGAGCGCCCGACATTCTTTTCATAATATGAAGAAAATGAAGTTTTATTTTATACCGTATATTATCCTTGACGTATGTTTTTTTCTTCTGATTGCATGCGGAGATAAACCGACGGTGTCGGCGCCTCGTTTCAACGGCGAGAGAGCCTTTCAATATATCGAGAAACAGGTTTCATTCGGGCCGCGTGTACCCGGCAGTGAAAATAGCCGGAAATGTCGTGAATATCTGATGCAGTTCTTTGACAGTCTGGGTGCGGATATTAATACCATGCAATTCGTGCACAATGACAAGAGAACCGGAAAACCGATTGAGATGATTAATGTTTTAGCGTCATTCGCAGGATCCGACCCTGGTGATCAAAAAAAATATTTATTGGCCGCGCACTACGACAGCAGACCGCGCGCGGAGTACGATCCCGATTCGACCAAACGCGAGAATTGGATAGATGGAGCCAATGACGGTGCTTCCGGAGTGGCGGTCCTGATGGAACTGGCCAATCTGTTTGCTGTACAGAGGCCGCGTGTCGGTATCGACCTCGTGCTGCTGGACGGTGAGGATTACGGTCCGCCCGGACGCCTGGACGAATATTTCCTCGGTGCCAAAGAAATGGTTAAAAGAAATATCAAAGACAAGTACCATTTTGCTCTGGTCATCGACATGATCGGCGACCGTGATCTGAAAATTTACAGGGAAGAGTTTTCGAATAAATATTCATCTCAAGTGACTGATATGGTTTGGAAAATCGCCGCCAATCTTGGTGAGGCCGCCTTCGTCGATTCCGTCGGATATGCCATCCATGACGATCATCTCAGTTTTATGACCATAAGACTGCAGGCGGCAGTCATTATTGATTTTGACTATAAATACTGGCATACGACCGAGGATACTCCGGACAAGTGTTCGCCGCAGTCCCTTCAGTCGGTCGGTAATGTTGTCGCCAACCTTTTGTACAGATTATAATATGACTGAAAATATTATCAAATCGAAGCGCGATATTCCGGCCGTCGAAATCATGGCTTCGGATAAAGTCATCCTGGAAGCCGCTTCCGGACTGGCCCGGCCGCTTATTGTCGAAATCATTCGGACGACGATTGATAATTTCAAGCAGAATCTGGATGAAAGCTTCGAACCGATAAGCTATGACCGGTTTCGGGATATTATCATTGACAATATCAGGCTGATGAAATTGAAAAAAATCGGCCGTGTTATCAACGGCGCCGGCATCATGGTGCATACGAATCTGGGCCGGGCACCGCTTTCGGATACCCTGTTCGATAAGATCAAGAATCATGTCACCGGTTACGGCAATCTCGAATTCGATGTCGCCACGGGAAAGCGCGGGAAGAGAGGCATCCTTGCCGAAAAATATCTGTCGCTGATATCGGGGGCCGAGGCGGGCACCATTGTCAATAATAATGCGGCCGCCCTGTTTCTTATTCTGAATACCCTGGCCAACCGCCGGAAAGTTGTCATATCCCGCGGAGAGCTGGTCCAGATCGGCGGCGGTTTTCGCATACCCGACATCATCAGAAAATCAGGCGCCGGAATCATCGAAATCGGCACGTCCAATATCACTACCATTGATGATTACAAAAACGCGCTCGAAGCAAACCCGGCTCTAATCCTGAAGGTCCATAAAAGTAATTTCGCCGTTACCGGTTTCACCGAAGAGATCGACATCAAGGCGCTCGTTGCGCTCGGCAAAAAACATAATGTCCCGGTCGTCAATGACCTTGGCAGCGGCGTCCTGGTCGATACCACTGAGATCGCCGGAATCAAGGAACCGACCGTTCAGAATTCCGTGCGTGATGATGCCGATCTGACATGTTTCTCCGGCGACAAACTGCTCGGCGGATTCCAGGCCGGCCTGATTGTCGGGAAAAAGGAGTTGATTGACCGGATCAGGAAAAATCCCGTCTATCGCGCCATGCGCGTGGATAAAACCGTCTTTTCGGCGGTCGAAGAGATGCTTGGTTATTATCTGGACAATACCTGGAAAGAAAACATAAAATTGTGGCGGCTTGCGACAAGAAGTGAATCGGAGCTGTATCAAAAGGGACGTACCCTCCTGGATAAAATCGGAGCTGGAGATAAGATTTCGCTCGAGGGCTCACAGGGGGAAATGGGAGGCGGTGCTCTGCCCGGTGTCCCGCTTCCATCAGTGGCGCTGGTTTTCAACAGCCGGGTTTCTCCAGGCAAACTGGCGGCCATGTTCCGCGGCACCGAACCGCCCGTAATCGGAAGAATTTCCGAGAACCGCTTCATGATTGATTTGAAAGCGGTCGATGATGAAGATGCCGAAATACTTGTGAAAATCATAATAAGTCTGTCAGACAGAATTTGATATGTTTGTAATCGGAACCGCCGGACATATCGATCACGGGAAATCCGCAATAATTAACCGCCTCACCGGGATCGATCCCGATCGCCTGCCCGAGGAAAAAGAACGCGGCATGACCATCGACATCGGGTTCGCTCATTATGACACCCCCGACGGCCGCCGTATCGGCATTATTGATGTCCCCGGTCATGAGCGCTTTGTCCGGAACATGATTGCCGGAGCCGGCGGTATCGATGCCGTTATCCTGGTTGTGGCCGCCGATGACGGCTGGATGCCGCAGAGCCAGGAACATCTGCAAATCACAAAACTGCTTGGAATCAAGTACGGCCTTATCGCCATTAACAAGATCGATCTTGCCGAATCAAGTTGGCTCGATTTGGTGGAAGAGAATATCAGGGAAAAAGTCGCCGGTTCCTTTCTGCAGGATGCGCCGATTGTCCGGCTGTCGGCGATTACCGGTGAAGGCTTCGATAATCTCAAGGATGAGATCCTTAAATTAGCCGATCGCATTATCGAACGAGAGGATATCGGCAAACCAAGGTTATACATCGATCGCTCTTTCGTTCTTTCCGGCATGGGCGGAGTAGTGGCCGGGACGCTTCGAGGAGGAAAACTTGGTGTCGGCGATGAAGTCGGCATTTTCCCGGCGCGCAAAATCGGAAAAGTGCGCACTATTCAATCCCACGGCCGACAGATGGATCGGGCCGAACCGGGCCAGCGGACTTCGATCAGCCTGACCGGCCTTGATAAGGAATTTCTGCATCGAGGGGGAGTCATCTCAACCCCCCATATAATCCGCAGTTATCCGGATGGTAATGTTTTTGCGCTGTCGACCGCCGTTATTCCCGAATCCCCTGTCAGCCTCGATTCCGGCCGCAGGCTGCTGATGATTATCGGGACGACGGAGGTCGAAGGAGAAATCAGGATGGCCCATAATCCGATTATTCACCCCGGTCAGCAGGGCCTTCTTTTTTTCCGGCCGGAAGAACCGGTCCTGGCTTTTGTCGGCGATCGTTTTATCTTTCGCCTGCCGACCCCCCAGAGCACTGTCGGTGGCGGCATGATTCTTGACCATCTGGACAAGTTCCCGCGACGGCGCGAAATACCGGAGTTTCAGTATCTTGAGGACAGAGAGGACCTGACTCCTTACAATCTCGTTTACAGCGAATTGAAAAAATCGATTTTTATTAATAAAAACATCGATTTCATCAGTGCCGATTTTTCGCAATTGGAAATCGATCAGGCCGTGGCTAAATTGATCAGTCAAAGAAGAATCGACGAACATGACGGAAAGCACTACCTGATATCCGAAATAACCCCCGGTATTGATCTCGTGCTGTCGGCCGTCAAGAGTATTTTCGAGAGCCATCCTCATTATGACGGCATCGGGGTCGAGTTGATTTCCGCCAAAACGGGGAAAAAGGCGCAAAATCTGGGACCCATTCTGGATCTGATGTGCGGGAAAAAACAACTGATTAAGAAGAAAAATAAATATGATTTGCCGGGTCGATCCATAGACGTCAGGGGAGATGTTCAACAGGCTGCTCAGAAGATAGAAATGGAGTTGTATAAGGGAGGCTATGCCCCACCGACGGTGAAGGAATTGATTGGCAAGGAAGCTGTGCGTCGCGAAGCTCTGGAATTTCTCATTAATACCGAGAAGGTAGTAAAAATTGGACAGTTGCTTGTCTTTCATGTCGATCGCTGGAACGAAATTATTAAAATCATTCGAAGTATGCTTGACAGCGGTGAAAGTGTTTCGGTCGGGGTGCTGCGGGAAAAACTCAGCAATTCCCGGAAGTTTGTCGTGCCTATATTGGAGGAAACCGATCGCCTGGGCATAACCGAGCGGCAGGGTGATGTTCGTATCAAAGGAGAAAATTTTGAAAAAGAATAAACTATTCTTCAACGGCCTTATCTATATTCAGGCCGGTGAAAATATAACCGCCGATTCCATGGCTGTCTCCGGAAATAAAATAGTCGCCGTCGGCAAAAAGCTTCAAAGCGATCCCGATTTTGCCGGATTTGAGAAGTACGACCTGAAGGGCCATACCGTTATTCCGGGGTTTACCGATTCGCATACACATTTCTATTTCCTGGCCATGTCCCTGGGAAATGTGAAACTCGATGGCATGAAGACGATTGAAGAGACGCTTGAAGCCATCAGGAAACATGCCATAAAGCTGGGACGGGATGAGTGGGTTTTCGGCGAAGGATTTTCTCCCGACCGCTGGAAAAAATATGTCCTGCCGGATAAATTCATGCTCGACAACGTCACCGGCGGCCGTCCCGCGGCCTTCTTTTCCAAGGACCAGCATGTTATGTGGGTCAATTCCCGCGCCCTGGAACTGGCCGGTTACAATGCCCGAACACCCGAGCCGGAAGGCGGCCGCATCGATCGTCTTGACGGCCATGAACCGTCAGGTATCCTGCGCGAGATTCCCGCTTATTTCCCCGTGTTCAAGCTTTATAAGGGCCCGGCTCCATCCAAACGCCCCGCTCTATTCAATGAGGCCCTTAAGATGGCTTATGCCAAAGGTGTAACCGGTGTTCATTCTTTCGATGGGCCCGATGCGCTTGGTTTTTTTGACAAGCTTTCGCGCGAAAAGAAGCTTGGCCTCAGAATCAGCTATTACCCTCCCGCCGCCATGATTCCGGAGTTGCGAAAAGCCGGAATAAAGTACGGATATGGCAATGACTATTTCCGTATTTCAGGGATTAAAATATTTAGCGACGGTTCTCTGGGCAGTCAGACGGCTCTATGTTTTCAAAAATATATGGGCTCGAAGGAAAATTTTGGCGTCGAGACCAACCCAAAAGAAGTCCTGCTAAAGCATATCATTGGTGCCGCAGGGCTCAACCTGCCGACCGCCATTCATGCCATAGGCGATAAAGCCGTGTCCAACGTCCTTGACTGCTATGAGCAGGCCCCATCGCTACTGCCCGGGATCAGACGGCGCATCGAACATTTGCAGATGATTCGCCGATCCGACGTCAAGCGCCTTAAATCGCTCGGAGCCGTAGCTTCCATGCAGCCATCACATTGCCCTTCGGATATCAGTTTGATTGAGAAATACTGGGGCAAAAGAGGACAAAATTGCTTCATATTTAATACCCTCCTCAAACAGGGTATCCCTCTTACTTTTGGATCGGATGCGCCGATTGAAGTGCTTGATCCGATTGCCGGCATCGATGCCGCCGTCAATAGAAAGGCGCCCGGCAGGAAAGAAGTTTTTTATCCCGAGGAAAGAATCTCGGTTGCGCAGGCCGTCGATGGTTTTACCGCCGCCCCGGCTTATACCGTCAGTCGCGAGAATGAGTTGGGTCGTTTGCTCCCTGGATTCTTCGCGGATTTCGTGGTATTAACGGATAATATTTTTAAGGTTTCGCGAACCCGGATTAAAAATGTCAATATACTGGCCACTTTTTTTGACGGTAAACCTGTTTTCCTGAGAAAAGATAAGAGACTTTCCTTCTAAAGGCGCTCTGGCAATTAAAACTTTTATTTGACATTCTCATACTGCCTGCGCTAACTTGCCTATACAGTTACCGATGGGGTGCTGACAGATTTCATTATAAAATTAACCATTATGTATAGACAATTGATATGAAGAAGATGAAAGAGTTGCCTGGAATCGAACCGTTCGCGTAAATCTATGGCAGACTTAGTAAATATTTTCCGGGCATTAAGGTCTTATTAAAATAAATTCCGGATGGAGGCGTGATGAAAATAAAATGTCTTATAATATTACTTGTCCTTTTATATGCTTTACCGGTTGCGTCACAGGATGAAATGCCGCCGCCTGATTCGACCGATGAAATGAAGGCTCAGGCTGAATCATCGCTGGTATATATCCTTAATATCGATGGCGCCATCGGAACCGTAACCGCCGACCGTGTTATCGAGGCTGTCGAAATGGTCGAAGATGAAATGGCCGACCTGCTTTTGATTACCATGGATACCCCGGGCGGTTTCAATGAATCGATGTGGTCGATAACAAAGGCGATGATGAATTCATCCGTGCCGGTCGCCGTTTATATATCGCCCTCCGGCGCCAAAGCCGCTTCGGCGGGGGTATATATAACATATGCTGCCCATATCGCGGCCATGGCCCCCGGAACCAATATCGGCGCGGCTCATGTTGTCTCTATGGGGGGCGAAATGGATTCGGTCATGATGGAAAAGGTTATGAACGATGCCGTGGCCTCACTGAAGGCGATGGCTGAACGGCATGGGCGCAATGCGGAATGGGCCGAGGATGCCGCCCGTAAATCGGTTTCTATCACCAGCAAAGAAGCCCTCGAACTACATGTCATCGACCTGATTGCCGACGATGTCGATGATTTGCTTGAAAAAATCGATGGCTTCGAAGTGAACACCATACTCGGCAAAAAAGTCGTGCATACCGCAAACCCGGAAAAAATACCGATCAAGAAAAGTTTTATCCAGTCATTGCTCGACATTGTCTCATCACCCAACATTGTATTCATCTTGTTTTCCCTGGGCAGCATGGGCCTTGTTTTGGAGCTGTATAATCCCGGCGCGATTCTTCCCGGTGTCGTCGGAGGAATCTGTATTATTCTGGCGCTCTATGGAATGAGGACCCTTCCCATCAATTATGCCGGGGTTCTGTTAATATTATTTTCAATAATCCTTTTTATACTGGAGATTAAAATCGTGAGTCATGGCTTATTGACAATAGGTGGAGTAATCTCGATTATAATCGGCGGGCTGATGCTTGTCGATACCGCCGATCCGGAGCTGAAGGTGTCTCGCTCTATCATCTATACCGTGGCGATTGTCGTCGGCGCCTTTGTCATTCTCGCCTTCACACTGGCCTATAAAGCAAGGGTCGCCAGGCCGACAACCGGCGCCGAAGGCCTGATCGGGGTCACCGGAGTCGTTAAAACAAAAATCGATAAAACCGGCTATGTCTATCTGGCCGGGGAATTGTGGGAAGCTTTCGCTGACGAAATAATCGAAGAAGGCGAAGAAGTCATCGCTGTCGAAGTAAATAACCTGAAAATGAAAGTCAGAAGAAAAATCTAATTATAAAGGAAGGATTAAAATGGCTTTACCAAGTATTGTTGTTGGCCTGTTTTTGGCTCTTATCATCCTGACCAATGCCATCAGGATTTTGAAAGAATATGAACGGGGTGTCGTTTTCCGCCTGGGCCGTCTGATTGGCGCCAAGGGCCCCGGCATTATCCTGCTTATCCCGCTGGTCGATCGTATGACCCGGGTCGATCTGCGCACCATCACTTTTGACGTCCCGCCGCAGGATGTCATTACCCGCGACAACGTTTCCGTCAAGGTCAATGCCGTGCTCTATTTCCGTGTCATGGATCCCAACAAGGCAATTGTTGCCGTGGCCAATTTCTTCGAGGCCACTTCGCAGATAGCCCAGACCACCCTGCGTTCCATATTGGGCCAGGTGGATCTGGATGAGCTGTTATCAAACAGGGAAAAAATCAATCAGGAACTCCAGAAAATTATTGATCATCAAACCGAACCCTGGGGAATCAAAGTCTCCGTGGTCGAAGTCAAGAATGTCGATCTGCCGCCCGAGATGACCCGCGCCATTGCACGGCAGGCGGAGGCCGAACGTGAGCGGCGCTCCAAGGTAATTCATGCCGAGGGTGAGTTCCAGGCGTCGCAAAAACTTTCCGAAGCAGCCAAAGTTATTGCCACTGCTCCCCAGGCCATCATCCTGCGTATGTTGCAAACTTTGACCGAAATCTCTGTAAATAAAGGTTCAACAATTGTTTTCCCTATACCGATTGAACTATTGGAGTCATTCGCCTCATTTGGAAAACCGCGTGACAAGGTAGAATAAACAGCATCTTAGTGAAGATTCAGCGGCCGCCGGATTCATCCCGGCGGCCTTTTTACTCCATTCAATTCGCTTTTGTTATGTTTTACAATTTATTGAATTGGCCGAGGTATGTCTGAGATTTCGATGTAGTATATCTTATCAAGTATCTCCATTTTGGAGGTCCGGGATCCGTTTGTCCTTGACATTTCATCATAAATCAGCTTAATTAAAATATCAAATGGGAGGGAAGGACCCTCCCGTATCTTTATAAGGGAGCCCTAAAATGACAATCAGAGTATTTTTTATATCATTGTCTCTGATTTTTACATATATGACTGCTTACAGTATACAGGATGAAAATGTGAAGTCCTCTAAGCACGGGGAGGATCAAATGCAGCTATCCAGTCCTGCATTCAAGGATGGGGAAATGATTCCCCGGAAGTTCACCTGTGATAATGTTGATATTTCCCCGCAATTGTCAATTTCCAATGTTCCAAAGAAAACGAAATCGCTGGCTTTGATCTGTGATGATCCTGATGCGCCGATGGGTGTCTGGGTCCATTGGATCATTTTCAATTTGCCGCCGGGTATAACTGAACTGCCTGAGGGTATTTCCAGGGATATTTCGCCGGTTATTGGACCTGATTCCACTGTCAAAGTAACCCAGGGTATCAACGATTTCAGGCGGTTTGGTTATGGGGGGCCGTGTCCTCCCAGAGGATCGACGCATCGTTATTTCTTCAAGCTTTATGCGCTCGATATCCTTCTTGATTTTGACCGGCAACAGATCAGCAAAGGGATCAGCGCCGAAGTTTTGAGCCAAAAAATGGAAGGCCATGTTTTGGCCTCAACACAATTGATGGGAAAATATAAACGGTAAAACCGGGTGGTTATTCAACGCTTCTGAAAGCTCGAATTATATCAAAAGGTTTCTCAGCCTGCATCAATTCTTCACGGAATGATTCATATTGAAGACTTTCGGCGAGGGCTTTAAAAACTCGAAGATACAAATTGTCGTCATACGGCGGCGCCGCCATTATGAAAAACATATGGGTCGGCTGCTTGTCCAGAGAATCAAAATCATACCCGTCGGCATTACGGGCAAAGCCGAGAATAAATTCCTTTGCCTGCATACTCCGAATGTGAGGAATGGCTATCCCGTTACCGATGCCGGTTGTCGCTTTTCTTTCCCGGTTGATAAAATCAGTCAGCAATTTTGTATCATTGCCGGTTCGGCCCGAATTACCAATCAGTTTAACCAGCGCCGCCAGAATATGTTCTTTATTGCGCTGGCGCCATCGGACGGTCGAAGTTTCCTCTGACGGTTCTTCCAGATCGACCTGAAAATTCAGGTCAATCAAATCCTCTGATAAAAATCGCGATATATTCATATTCAATATAAATATCGGCCTTAAGCCGTTACACTTGAAGCAATTATACTATATGCCCGGCTTTTGTCAAGCCAATATTAGCCTCCTTTTTTCCAATCGTATAACAAAATCGTATAATTTCTGTTCCTATTGACATTTTGGTTATGTTTACTTAATTTCGACCGCTGAGCGTAATCATTGTATATTTAAATTGGCAGCTTATTTGCCGAACTAAATATTGAAACGATAAAAAGTTATTGGAGATTAATTGTATTCGTTCAAAAGCCTTAAGCGCACTCACAACTGCGGTCAATTAACCATTGAAAATGTCGGAGAGCAAGTTACTCTGAACGGCTGGGTCCAGGAGTATCGTAATCTTGGCGGATTGCTCTTCCTGGATCTTCGCGACCGCTACGGCCTTACCCAGGTTGTCTTCAATCCCGAAAAAGTCGCTGCGGTTGTTTTTGAAGCGGCCTCGAAAATGCGCCATGAATTTGTCATATCGGCTTCAGGTATCGTTAACCGCCGTCCCTCCGGAACCGAAAATGAAAAAATGAAAACCGGGCAAATCGAGGTTGCGGCCGACAAAATATCCCTGCTTTCGGATTCCAAGACACCGCCGTTTGAAATTGTCGATGACGTTGATGCCAGCGAAGTTTTGCGCCTTGAATACCGCTACCTCGATTTAAGGCGCCGCCCGCTTCAGGAAAGAATAAAAACCCGGCACCGCGCCGCCATGACCGTCCGAAATTACCTTTCGGCAAATGGATTTTTGGAAATCGAAACCCCTCTCCTGATTCGCTCCACTCCCGAGGGTGCGCGCGACTATGTTGTCCCCAGCCGGGTGCAAAAGGGCAAATTTTATGCTTTGCCCCAATCGCCGCAATTGCTCAAACAGATTCTTATGATTTCGGGATTCGACAAATATTTCCAGCTTGCCCGGTGTCTGCGTGATGAGGACCTTCGCTCCGATCGTCAGCCCGAACATACCCAGATCGATATCGAAATGTCTTTTGTCACCAGGGAAGATATCTTCGCCGTGGTTGAAGGCATGATGACCGACCTTTTTGATAAAGTGCTCGGCGTCAAATTGGAGACACCTTTCCCGCAATATGAATATTCCGATGCTATGAACCGCTGGGGTATAGATAAGCCCGATCTTCGCTTTGGAATGGAAATTAATGATATTACTGATATTGCCGGAAATACTGAATTCAAGGTTTTTTCGGACAATGTTAAAAACGGCGGCGTCGTCAAAGCCATCTGCCTGAAAGGCGGCGGCAATTATTCCCGCAAACAGATTGATGAGTTGACCGAGCTTGCGAAAAAACTTGGAGCCGGCGGATTGGCTTATATCCTGCGCCAGGAAGAGGGCGATAAATCTCCCATTTTAAAATTCATCGGCGACTCGGCCAAGGAGGATATCTTCCGTAGAGTCGATGCCCATACCGGCGATGCGGTGTTTATTATTTCCGATGCCCGCTTGAAAACGGAGATGATTCTCGGCCAGCTTCGCCTGCATCTTGGCCGATCCCATAAGCTGATCGACAGCGGCAGCTGGCGTTTCTGCTGGGTTCAGCATTTTCCGTTATTCGAGTATAACGAAGAGCATCAGCGGCTGGAAGCGATGCATAATATTGTCTCATTGCCGATTGAGGAGGACCTGCATTATCTGAACGAAGCGGCCGAAACCACCCTGCCGGTCAGCAGCGTCCACCACCCTCTCAGAAAAATAAGGGCCGAGCAGTATGACCTGGTGTTGAACGGGGTCGAATTGGCCTCAGGAAGTATTCGTAATCATCGGCGCGAGATGCAGCAAAAAATATTGAACATTCTGGGCATGAACGATGAGCGGGCCGAAAAAATGTTCGGTTTCCTTCTTCGCGCTCTGGAATACGGCCCGCCGCCGCATGGCGGTATCGCGGCCGGGCTGGACAGGATTGTTGCGCTGATGACCGGGACCGACAGCATCCGTGATGTCATCGCCTTTCCCAAAACGGCCACCGCCCAGTCGCTTATGGATGGCGCGCCGTCCGATATCGATTCCGAACAGCTCAAAGAGTTGGGCTTGCAAAAATCTTAGAATGGCTTATATTAAGGTTTGAGATGCAATCAAAATCGTTGGAAAAAATATCACAGACATATATGATCGAAGATATCGATCCTCGCTTGGTCTTCGGCCAAAATGATATTTATTTGAGAATGATCGAAAAGTCGTTCGTGGCATCCATTGTCGCCCGCGGCAATAAAATCATAGTCGAAGGCGGTCAGGACGAAGTCCGACAAATCATCGATCTTATCGAGGATCTGGTGACACGCGTTCGCCATGGAAATTATATTACCGAGCAATATCTTAACTACTCCATGGAAATGGTCCGGGAAGGTCAGGGGGGACCAGCTTCGATAATTGATGATGTCCAGACGCTGGCCCATCTGAAACGGGAGGTGCGCCCCAAAACCGTCGGGCAGAAACTCTACTTGAACACTATCAATGATAATGATATCGTCTTTTCGATCGGCCCGGCCGGCACCGGAAAAACCTATCTGGCTGTTGCTGTCGCTGTCGCCGCTCTCAAAAATAAACGCGTTAATCGAATTGTCCTGGTGCGTCCGGCCGTTGAGGCCGGCGAATCACTGGGTTTTCTTCCGGGGGATATCCGGGCCAAAGTCGATCCTTATCTCAGGCCGGTCTATGACGCTCTCCATGAGATGATGCAGGCCGAGAAAATCAAGAAACTGATCGACCTCGGCATCATCGAAATTGTCCCGCTCGCTTTTATGCGCGGGCGGACATTGAATAATACTTTTGTCATTCTCGATGAGGCCCAGAATACCACCCCGGCGCAGATGAAAATGTTTCTGACCCGCCTGGGCGAGGGTTCCCAGGCCGTTATTACCGGAGATATTACTCAGATCGATCTCGACGAAAATAAATCCTCGGGCCTGGTCGTCATTCAGAAAATTTTAAAGGACGTCAGCGGCATTGAATTTGTATATTTAACCGACAAGGATGTCGTGCGCCATCCGTTGGTGCAGAAAATTATTCGTGCTTATGAAAAGTACGAGAAGAAACGTCGAAAGGGGTAAAGAGGGACCTCCCCGGACATATGTACAAAGTCCTGATAAGATTAAAAAGACTGATCAAAAGGTTTCTGAAGGTCAAGGCCGAAACGCGTCAGCTGCCGACCACGCGCACCAGCAGTAAAATAAATAAATATTTGATGGTGCTGCTGGTATCCGCCGCCATCGCTTTTCTATATCCGGTCGAAAATTTCCTCCGACCCTTTGACTTTCCTCGCAAAGGCGAAATCTCCCAAAAGGATATTTTAGCGCCGTTACAGTTTACGATGCTTAAAACGAGCGATGAATTGCGCGAGGAGAAGGAATCCGCCGCCAATGCCATTCCTACCATTATTGAATGTGACACCGTTATAGTCGATTCCACGCTTCAGAATTTCGACCGCTTTATGAGTCGCGGAAGACAAGTTGCCGGAATCATCGATTCCCTGATGAAATCGCAACGGCTGCCTCCCCAAACCTTGGACTCCATTGTCGATTCGTTAAAGCAGACTTATATGCTGGAATTTCCATCGATTCGACCGGCCACCTTCGAAAAACTTCTTAAAAATCAGAGCATTAATTTTACTAAATCCATAATTGAAGATATCTTGAAAAATCAAATATACTATACCGGCGTCCTGCCTGATCGAAGCGGCCTTCCGGAGGCAAAAAACCGTTCTGTTATCGTGAGAATCGGAAATCGCGAAATATTCATGGTTCGTGACAAGCTTCTGGATCTGTCACTGGCCTATGTCAATCTCCTGGCGGCATTGAACAATCGCTACCTGATCGACTCTTTCAATGTCGATGAGTACTATGAATACGGCCGTGATTTTATTGTTCCCAATCTGACCGTTAATATCGAAGAGATGAACACCCGCCGTCTGAATGCCATGAATGAGATTTCCGATACCAGTGAGGTTGTTGCCGTCGGTGATGTCATCGTTCGCGCCGGATCCCAGGTCACCCCGAGACAGGAAAAAATTCTGGAGGAGATGTATCGTCAGGAAAAAGCTTTGTCCGAAGAGAAAAACTGGCTGACGCCCTTGATTCCCGCGGTTGTACGATTTCTGCTTATCATCGCCTGTTTCCTCGCTCTATATCTCTACCTTTACTATTTCCAGCAGAAAATCTATATGTCCAACCCCAAATTGCTGGCCCTGTTCTTCGTTTATGGTCTGGAGCTGATCCTGATATACTTTATCGGCCTGAGGTGGGACTTGTCCATCTATCTGTATCCGGTGGCCATATTCGCCATTTTGATAACCGTCCTCTTCGATGCCGAGGTCGGCACCTTTAATATCTTTATTCTGGCGCTGCTTCTCGGAATATTACAGCGGTTCAATTTTTCGATATCATTGATCGCCGTTATCGTCGGCCTGGTATCCTGCTATTCCATTCAGAAGGTCCGCCATCGCTCCGATTTCTTCAAAGCGGTACTTTATCTGTTGCTCACGTACACGGCCATGATCTTTATCCTTGAATCCTTTAAGGTGGTGCAGGGAGAAAAATTACTTAACCTGCTTGGCTTCGGCTGGGCCAATGCCGTCCTGTCGCCGCTTCTGGCCATGGGTATATTGCCCGTATTCGAATCACTATTCGGTTTCACCACTAATATCACTCTGCTTGAGTTGTCCGACCTTAATAATCCGCTTCTCAAACGGCTCGCTCTGGAAGCACCAGGGACATTTCATCATTCGTTCCAGATCGGCAACCTGGTCGAGGCGGCCGCCAAGGCTATCGATGCCAACCCGCTGTTGGCCAGGGTCGGCGCGTATTACCATGATATCGGGAAAATGGAAATCCCCGAATATTTCGTCGAAAACCAGCTGGGTATAAAATCGAAACATGAAAGTCTTACGCCGACCATGTCGGCCATTGTTTTGGTCTCGCACCTGAAGAAGGGAAGACAGATCGGGGAAGAGGCCGACATTCCCGATGAGGTCCTCAATTTTATCGAGGAACATCATGGGACGATGATTATGACCTATTTTTATAATAAAGCCAAAGAAATGGGGGTAGCTAATCCGCCCGAAGATGAATTCCGTTATCCCGGCCCGAAACCACAGACAAGAGAAACCGCCATCGTGATGCTGGCCGATTCGGTCGAGGCCGCCAGCCGGACCCTGACCGATCCCAAACCGGCACGAATCAGGAACCTGGTGCAAAATATTATAAATGACCGTTTTCAATCGGGTGAACTCGAGGAATGTCCGCTGACGTTGAAGGATCTGGCCATGATTCGTGAATCATTCACGCAGGTCCTTATCGGCGCCTTCCACCACCGCATCGAGTATCCCGACAAGGATGAGAAAAAGTAATGCAGATAAATATCATATCAGAATCGAACCGCCGCATTCCCCGCAAGTCGATCATAAAATTGATCGAAATGATCGAAGAAGACGAGGAACCCCCGGACAGTACGGTCAATCTCGTCTTCATCCGCGACCGCCGCATGGCCGTCCTCAACCGGGACTTTCGCGGGAAGAAGGGGGCGACCGATGTTCTGTCATTCAATATCGATGATGAGCCGGGGGAGGATGCCGTGTTCGGCGAAATCTATATTTCCACCGACACCGCCGCCCGAAATGCCGACGACGACGGCGTCAGTTTCCGGGACGAAATTCAGCATCTTTGCTGTCATGGATTCCTGCACCTGCTTGGCTACGACCACATGAAAAAGCGCGATGCCGAACTTATGCAGGCGACAGAGAAATATTATCTGGGGAGGATGAGCCGATGATTATTGCGGCTTATATCCTCATGGCGGGTCTGATCTTTTACATCGGTTATGTCCTTGCCTTGTACTCATCGGTGGCCTATATCGAACCGGAACGCATCGAACATGTTGCCGAACGATTGTCCGACTTTCGCAAAAAACATCTGACCGAGATTCTCGAGTCGCCGCGAATTTCTATCCAGTTGATCATTGTCTTTAAGTCATTGGCGCTCCTTTTGCTGACCTTTCTGGCGATCCTCGCCGCCGACTATTTCATAGACACGTTTAATTTTCGTGTCAGTGTCACTTATGCCGCTGTCCTGGTTACGGTCTGGGCGCTTTATTTGATATTCTTCGAAATCCTGCCGCGGCGCCGGGTGCTCCGGCTGGGTGACCGGCAAATCGTCAAATATTTGCCGCTTTATGTCGGCATATATATTCTCTTCAAACCGATCGTCATGATTTACGGCCAAATTTTTGTTCATGACAAGAATCAGAAGATTCCCGACGAACAGAAGGAAGATATTATCGAACGGGCCCTCGAAACCCTCGCCGACCAGGCCGGTGTCTCCGAGTCGATGATCGAGGAAGACGAAAAAGAGATGATCGGCCAGATATTTCAGCTCGATGTCACCGAAGTGCGCGAGGTGATGGTGCCGCGCGTGAATATTAAAGGCATCGACCGAAAAACCGGTATCGATGATATCCGGTCACTGACCCGCGATGTCGGCTACTCGCGCTATCCGGTTTATGACGACACCATCGACAACATCATCGGTATCCTCTATGTCAAGGATCTCTTTACCGGTTTCACGAACGGCACCGCCACATTCGATATCACCAATTACATGCGCGAGCCGCACTTTGTCTCGGAGAAAAAGAAAATCAGTGATCTCCTGGCCGAGTTCAAGGCCAACAAGGTGCATATCGCGATTGTTGTCGATGAATTCGGCGGCACGGCCGGATTGGTTACGCTGGAGGACATTCTCGAAGAGATCGTCGGCGAGATTCAGGACGAACATGATTTCGAAAATGAAGCCATTATCCGCCTGTCCGACAATTCTATCCGCGTCGATCCCGGTCTGGCCATCGAGAAGCTGGCCGAAGAGTTCGATCTCGACTATGACCTCGGCGAATTCGAAACGGTCGGCGGGTTGATCTATGATCTGGTCGGCTCGGTGCCGACCGCCGGGACCGTCCTGCGCTGGAAGGATATCCTGCTGGAAGTCGAGCGGACCGAGGGCCAGCGCATTATTTCGGTCAAAGCGTGGGTCAAACGGGACACCGGCGATTAGTATCGATCATTTTACAAGTCATGATATTTTATTCTGCTGTATTTCGTAATTCGCCCAAACAACTTCAACATAGTGGACGTAACATATCCACGATGATGGGTCTGCTTTGAGAAATTAATTCGTCGGGCCCATGATTGCATATTACTGTAAATCGAGAAGGTTGCAGATTTGTATTATGCGCCTTCGCGTTGAAAACCTCAGCAAAAGGAAAATAATGCCATGAAATTAAAAAAAGAGGAAATACCGGTCGCTCTGAAATTACCTGTCGCCACATTTCGCGTATCCGAATGGGACGATATGGCGGTGGCCTATGTCAAACTGGCAGCCGGCGCGGATGCCACCCCTCTGCTCGAGGGACTTCAGGGTGATAAATGCCAGTGCCCGCATTGGGGTTATATGCTTGAAGGAGCTATCCACGTCCGTTACTCCAATGGTGACGAAGAAGTATGTAAAGCGGGTGAGATGTTCTACTGGCCCGCCGGGCATACGGTCTGGGTGAAGGAAGATACTGCCTTTGTCGAGTTCAGCCCTAAAAAGGAACTGAAGAAAGTTTATGACCATATCGGCAATAAAGTAGCCTCGGTTTCTTAACGGTTTTATTGTTTGCCGAGTCGGCCCAATTGGTTTGAGAAGGCGCCGATAACATTACGGGATGCCTGAGATTTTTACGGAAATGTCAGGTTTCTCGCTTATTCGCCCGCGCTCATGCACCCGGAACCGCGACCTGCGCTCACTCATATCTATGCAGAATAACGGTTGTGTCTTTGGGATCGAATTTGGGATGCCAGTCCTGATAGGGAAGTCTGGGATATTTCTCTTTTGAAACGTGGCCGAAATTATTCCCACCACAATAGCGAAGCTTGCCATCGTCGTCAAATATAAATCCGCATGCAATGCTCTGGCGTTGATATTTTCTCTCGCTGTTCAAAGAGCGGTCATTGAAAACAAGGTTTATACTACATCTCTCTCGCGCAAGTCTCGGCACAAACTTTACCGGGATGACGAGATTATCCCCCGCCGGTATATTAAAATTAATATTCTTTGATTCAAAAGATATATCTGTACTGTTTGTTCCTATCGCAATATCATATTGAGGAGTAATATGTGAATTCGCATGAAGATTAAAGATAATGGTGGAGGTGTCATCGATATGAGGAATGGGGGTAATAATCATATCATAATCACATAATTCCAAGCCCCGTCTATCAGAAAATTGCGGGAAATGCAATGTGTCTGGCGTTATGAAGACAGCCCTAGATACTGAACAAGATGGGCCCATATCAAGTTGGTTTAAATATTGCAACTCGCCATTTTCATCTATACACCATTGAAAGGAAATTCCCCGGTTGAGCATCATATCCGGGACAGGGACTTTTCCGATACAGTTGTTAGCCAGGACCATTGTCCACCTGCCGGCCATCAGAGGAATGAATTCAAAAGAACCGGAATATCTGTCACCGCGTTTATGCGGACCGGGCCAGTTGAACAAAGTATCACCTATCACCCTTGCGACATTATCATGATTTAAAAGCCTTATTTGCCAATTACTGACCTCAACCTGATTAATATCTTCACGAACCGCCTCAAGTTCAAAATTCACTCTCGTAGTTTTTAATGGCTGAGGAAGAGACTGGAACTCAAAAGTGCCGACATAAGCCCATCGCGGAGGCGGTGAAAAGTGATAGATTGTTGTATCAAAGACAATTGTCTGATTGATCTGCCCAAAGGTCATTGAACAAATAAAAAGAAAGACAAATAAAGCAATATTAGTTCGCATGAGTCAGTCTTTAGTGTTAATCAGGCCAATTTCTTCAAAAAGATCTTCATTGAGCGATATTATTTATACATAAATAATACCAATAAGTGCCATATAAAATTATCAGGAGATTCGGTTGCCACCCAGGTCTCAATGCTCACACCTGTTCAGATAAACGGAGGTATCCTTGCGATCATATTGAAGATACCATTCCGGATAGGGAAGCTTGGGATATTTATCTTCCGGAACGTGGCCAAAATTACTACCGCCGCAATAACGCAGGTTGCCATCATTGTCAAAAATAAAACCGCAGATAATGCTTTGGTGTTCATATTTTCGGTCGCTATTAGATGAGCGGTCATTAAAATCGAGATTGATGCTGCAAATTTGCTGCGCTAGTCTGGGGATGAATTTTATTGGAATAATGAGACTATCCCCAGGGTACATTACATAATTTATATTACATGGCTCGTATGAAATATCAGCGCTACTTGTTCCAATCGCAATATCATAATACGGAGTGACAAGTGAATTTGCATGAAGGACATAAATGATGGTCGAAGTGTCATCAATATGCGGAATTGGTGTAACAAATATGTCATAATCACATAATTCTGAACCTCGTAAATAAGTAAATTGCATTATATGTAATGTGTCAGGGGTTATAAAGACAGCTTTAGCAATGGAGCACCATGGGCACGAATCAATTTGATCCAGATATAGTAATTCGCCATCCTCGTTTAGACACCATTGAAAGGAAATACCATGATAAATCATCATTTCTGGGATGGGCACTTTTCCTGTACAATTGTTTGTCAGGACCATTGTCCACTTATCAGACATTAGAGGGATAAACTCTATATAACCAGAATATTTGTCGCCGCGTTTATGTGGACCCGGCCAATTGAATAAAGTATCGCTGAGCATCCTTGCGACATTGTTATGATTTAACAGTCTTATTTGCCAATCCGTTGCATCATCGCGAATTGCCTCCAATTCGAAATTGACAAGAGTCTTTTTCAAGGGTTGGGGAAGAGAATTAAACGCAAATGTACCCACAAAATCCCAATGTTCTTTATCAGAACCTGAAGCCGGATACCTTGTAGTATCAAAAACAATTGTCTGATTGATCTGGCCAATGGCAATTGGACAGATAAAAAACAAAAGAGACAGAAACAACTTAATTTTCATTATTTCCCTCCAAATTGACAACAACGGACTCTTGAGATGATTTTCATTATATTGATATATTTTATACACACAGTCTTCGCAATGGTGTCGATAATTTATCGGATTATATATAATTCTCCTGTTTTGTGGATGGGGCAGATGGGGCATCGCCGCGGCGGGCCGCCCACAAAAATAGATGTTGTCGGAAGTGTTGGCAGAACCACTGCATCCCACATTGGCGGGATTTCGGGTTCTGCCCTACCGGGACCTGCCGAAACATCGGAAAGTGGATTTCCGCCTTCGCGGAAATGACAAATGGGCGGTTATGATAGGCAAGGGAATTCTCGCCAGAGTTAATCCGCCGGGACGGGCGGGAATGACATCATCTGTTTATAGCGACCCGTAAAGATAATCTATTTTCTCCAAGTGCCTTAGGTGTTTTTTGCCGGTTTTGATAATTCTTCGCAATAATGAAGATTTAATCAAATATAATCCCCAAAAATCCGTTTAATTGTTTTCTTGTTTTTAAATTGCGTTGGGGGTTATAATTTATAAATTGCCTCTTTCAAAATTTAATTGGAGGGCGCTGCGGTGACCAAGTCCAAAGAGGATATTTTAAGGATTATCAGTGATTCCGAAGTTCACTATGTCAGACTGAATTTTACCGACATTCTGGGACGGTTGAAAGGTATTGCGATTACTAATTCGGAAGTTGAAGCGGTGCTTGAACGCGGGCAGGGATTCGATGGCTCCTCGATTGAGGGTTTTGTGCGGATAGAGGAATCTGACCTGATCGCCGTGCCCGATTTGCGGACATTCCGGATTATGCCGTGGGAAAACGGCGGCCAGAAAACAGCTATGATGTTCTGCGATATTCAGAACCCGGACGGCACTCCGTATGAAGGCGACCCGCGCTGGGTGTTGCGGCGGGTACTAAGCAAGCTGGAAAAGAAGAAACGTATTTTCTATACCGGGCCGGAGCTGGAATATTTCTATTTTGCCAGTGAAACCGAGGCCGAGCCGATAGACCGTTCGGGTTATTTCGATTTCGGGCCGGCCGATCTGGGCACGCAGCTGCGTAAATACACCAGCGCCGCGCTGGAGTTTATGGGTGTGCCGGTGGAATGCTCGCATCATGAAGTCGCCCCCAGTCAGCAGGAAATAGACCTGAAATACCAGGAAGCGCTGGTGATGGCCGATTTTGTGCAGATTTACAAGTATGTTGTCAAGGAAGTCGCCATGCAGAACGACGTGCACGCTTCCTTCATGCCCAAGCCGATTTTTGGCGAAAATGGTTCCGGTATGCATGTCCATATGTCGGTATTCGAAGAAGGGCGCAACATATTCTATGACGGCAAAAACCCATATAATCTGTCCGAGTTTGCACGTTATTTCACGGCCGGTATCCTTAAGCATGTCAAGGAAATGGCCCTGATACTCAACCAGTGGGTCAACTCCTATAAGCGACTGGTGGTCGGCTATGAAGCCCCGGTTTATATTTCATGGGGAACGCGCAACCGCTCCAGTCTGATCCGGGTGCCGATGTTCAAATCGGGGCACGCCGAATCGACGCGCATCGAACTGCGCTCGCCCGACCCGGCCTGCAACCCGTACCTGGCCTTTGCAGTAATGCTGGCCGCCGGACTGGCCGGTGTTGAAAACAAGTATGAATTGCCCGATCCGATCGAGCAGAATATTTTCACAATGACCAAAAAAGAGCGCCAGGCGCTCAATATCGATGCCTTGCCCGATTCGCTGGAGAACGCTATCAAGGCCATGAAGGATTCGAAGCTTCTTCGTGAAACACTGGGCGATCATATTTTCGATGCCCTGATCGCCAACAAAAAAGTCGAGTGGGACGGCTATCGGGCCAGCGTAACCGATTATGAGTTAGACAAGTATCTGTCATTTTTATGATGCCTGACTATGGACAAGCGGCTGCTAAAGACATAACCGACGGATTGCAGAAGAAAAGATTTTCTGCCGTTGAGCTATGTCGCGCCGCGCTGTCCGCTGTCGAGGAAAAAAATCATAAGCTGAATGCCTTTATCACGGCGACCGAAAGTCTCGCCCTGAAGCAGGCCGAACAGATTGACCGCAAAATCAGCCGGGGTGAAAACCCCGGCTTTCTTGCAGGTGTTCCGATCGCCATCAAAGATAATATCTGTTTGACCGATTATCCGACCACCTGTGCCTCAAAAATTCTCGAAAATTTTATCCCACCCTTTAATGCCACCTGTATCGAACGGCTTGTCGATGCCGGCGCCGTTATTGTCGGTAAGGCCAATATGGATGAATTCGCGATGGGTTCCTCCAACGAGACTTCCTATTTCGGCCCGACGCTTAATCCGCATGGCGAGAATCTGGTACCGGGCGGCTCATCGGGCGGTTCGGCGGCAGCGGTAGCGGCCGGCATGGTTCCGGTCGCGCTCGGCTCCGACACCGGCGGCTCGATCCGTCAGCCGGCGGCATTTTGTGGTATTTATGGCCTGAAACCGACCTATGGGGCAGTCTCGCGTTATGGGCTGGTGGCCTTTGCGTCATCGATGGATCAAATCGGGCCGATGGCTCGCAATATAGATGATCTTGCGGCGCTCTTTTCGGTTATTGCCGGGTTCGATGAGAATGACGCCACTTCCGCAAAACATGATTACTCCGGCATAACAGGCAATCTGGATGTTGACATAAAATTCCGGATCGGCTTGCCGCGGTCATTTTTTAAAGAGGGAATCGACAGGGAGATCGAAAATATATTCGAACAGGTCGTTTCAAGATTAATTGATGACGGGCATCAGCTTGTCGAAATCGATCTGCCGCATATCAACCTGGCCATTGCGACTTATCATGTGATTGCCAACGCCGAAGCTTCATCCAATCTTGCCCGGTATGATGGTGCCCGATATGGGTTGCGTATTAATGATGATGAGCCGGGTGAAATGATGTGCCGGACCAGAAGTGAGGGATTCGGGCGGGAAGTCAAACGGCGGATTATTCTGGGGACCTATGTTCTGTCGGCCGGTTGTTGTGAGGCGTATTATAACCGCGCTACTCAGTTAAGGAATCTGATAAGGAATGATTTTGCCGAAGCTTTTAATGAGGTCGATTTGATCCTTACTCCGACAACACCGACGGCTGCTTTCAAAATAGGGGAGAAGATACATAATCCGCTGGATATGTATCTTTCGGATATTTTCACGGTGCCGGCCAATCTGGCCGGTATTCCGGCCATATCTATTCCGTATGGAAAAGTCAATGATGGGCGTCCGGTCGGGATTCAGCTTATGGCGGGCATGTTTGATGAGCTGTCGCTGTTTCAGATCGGGCGATGTATTGAAAGGATGACCGGAGAATAAATGCCATACTTTAACTCGGAAAATATTCGCATTTACTATGAGATGTCGGGAAGCGGAGAGCCGCTGGTTCTGTTGCATGGTTTCTCGCTTGATCGGCGAATGTGGCGGTATCAAATTGAATCTTTTACAGAAAAATATACGGTGATAATTTCGGATGCCCGGGGACATGGCTTGTCGGATGCTCCTTCGACCAATTATGCCCGCGAGGATAGAACCAGTGATCTTGAAAATCTGGTGAGGCATCTTGGCTTTGATCGGTTTCATTTGCTTGGATTTTCCATGGGTGGCGGCGATGCAATGGCTTATGCCATCGATCATCAGGAAAAGCTTCTCTCGCTGACCCTGGCCGCGACAGTTGCCGCCGGATGGCGGCCCCCAAAAAGATTTCGCGATTTTGCGGCTCCGGCCAGGGAGAAAGGGGTGGTGGAAGCAAAACGGCAATATATGGAGTCGATTCTGTCATATTATGACAGGAAACATACGCATCTTCGGAAAGAAATGGAAGAGATGATGAATGATTTCGGCGGGGCACCCTGGCTCGACCCGATGAAAGGTAAATATATAAAGCGAGATGATATCAGTCTTTGTAATAGGTTAAGAATTCCGACCCTGGTCGTTGTTGGTCAGCGAGATATATTTTTCAGGCCACTGGCCGAGCAGCTTTCCGGCTTGATAGAACATGCAAAGCTTGAGATTATCAAAGAGGCGGGGCATATGGTAAATATGGAGGCGCCCGATCAATTCAATGCGGTTGTTATTGATTTTCTTGAAAAATGTGAATGCAAAAATGAATAATGATGATGGCTAATGCGAAAACAATAGATGGTTTTGAGGTGAATATCGGGCTTGAGGTGCATGCCCAATTGAATACCGCCTCCAAAATATTCTGCGGCTGCAAAGTTGCCTATGGCGCCCCGCCGAACAGCCTCACCTGCCCGGTTTGTCTGGGTCTGCCGGGGGCGTTGCCGGTGCTCAATCAGAAAGCGGTCGATTACGCCATTATGATGATTCTGGCGGTGGGCGGCGATGTCAAAAGTCAGTCGCTGTTCGCGCGGAAAAATTATTTCTATCCCGATCTGCCCAAAGGGTACCAGATGTAATGCTCCCCATTTAGCAAGCCTTTTCTAAGAGAGTCCTCGTGGTTAAGTTATAGGTTTCTGCCATTTGATTTGGCGTGCGATAGCCCAGCGCCGA